>JANOBN010000099.1:0-4482 GCA_031411675.1 Bacteroidota bacterium
CTCTTATTAGCACATGCTGACAGTACCACCAGTTATAAAATTACCCGTCAATTCGGTGTATTTCATAAAACCTTGGCCCGCGATATCAGCTTTGGAAACCGGGTGGATAGTATAAAAGTCCTTGAATTCAAGGAGAATGAAAATGCCATTATAAGAGGGTACCTTAATACTAATTCCACTACATTTGGGACTTGTGACAGTATGGATATTTCCGTACCTTTTGTGGCTTCAAAAAACACCATCATTCAAAAAAGAGAACATAAATAATATGAAGAGAATTAACTTACTGAGTATTGCTTTGCTGACCTTGATATGCGGAGTAACCAACAAAGCCTTTTCACAGGCTGACACTAAGAGCACAGAGCTATGGTTAGTAGATATGGTGAATAAAGAAGGCATCATCTCCTTTGGCAATCCGGTTCGTATTACCGACAATGATTATTACGATAATCAACCGTGTTTTTCCAAAGATGGCCGCTTTATCTTTTATGCAAGTATGCCTGATACAGTACAGTCGGATATTTATGAGTATGACGTCATTAAAAAAACAACACGTAAAATAACTTCTTCTGAAGAAAGTGAGTTTCAACCACAGCCATTGCCTTTTGATAAAAATTTACTTTCTATTGTAAGGGTGGAAATGGATAAATCACAACGGTTTTATTCTGTTAATCTGGATGGAACTGAGTTTTCCTACTTATCAGAGGCGGAAGATTCCGTTGCCTATTATACCTGGATGAATGATACTACTGTTGGTATGTATAAATTAAACGGCGCCGGAGGAACACTGGAGCAGTATGATATGATTCCGTTACAATCCATTATTTTGATGAATGGCGGTTTTGGAAGATGTTTGCAAAAAGCACCACAGTCATCAGACCTTACCTATGTGGTAAAAAACAAAGATGAAGACTGGAACATCATGCGCTTCAATTTCGACACACAGGAAAAAACACAAGTATGCAAAACATTGGCGGGTGAAGAAGACTTTTGCTGGACACCTTATGAAACCATATTGATGGGTTCCAAAGGAAAATTATATATGCTGGATACAAAAATGAAGGACGTTGCAACCTGGGTGGAAGTAGCGGATTATACTAAAACTATTGGAAATTTTTACCGGATGGCTTGTAGTCCTATGGGAAATAAAATTGTACTTGTAAGTTATAGAGGGGCGAAGCCTTAGAAGAAAAAAATAAAAGATGTTAAAGGAGCCCTGAAGCAATAGTGTTTCGGGGCTTTTTTTGGGGTAGATAAGAATTGGTTGCTATTTATGATTTAAAGCCTCACCCCCGGCCCCTCTCCCTTGGAGAGGGGAAAAAACTTGTCTGGATCGCTGATTCGATTGATTTGCTGATTTCGTTGATTCCCCCACTGGCGCGCGCTTGCAGCGCGTGACACAAATTCAAATCAAATGATGCCCCCCTTGAGATGGGTGAAAAAATTAAGGAGTTATGACCAGCTTATGGGATTCAAGTAAGAGATGATTGATTGTAAACCTAATGATATATATGCCCGGTAAGGCATTTGAGAGATTTATTGACGCTTCATTACTTGGTCCTTCTACAAAAAACTCATTAATCACTTTACCTTCCATACTCAATAATTCAAAAGTGATACCTTTAGCATCAACATCCTTCCACTTAATCTTCACTTTATCTTTTGCTGGATTAGGATAAATCATAAATTGTAATTGTGGATTAAAATCATTTATTCCGGCAGCTAAAATCGAATCACAATTAACATTTTCCAATTGTCCTAAATTATAATTTGGCAAATTAGGAAGCCCTAACAAACATATCCTGTTATGTAATGAAAAGCTATATGGTGCAAAATTACACGCAACTCCAGGACTATCTGGAGTTTGAATTACACTTAGGTGTGTGTTTAAACTGTCCAATGGTGTAGATAAACCACCTGCATAAACATTTGCTATATATATTTTTCCATCAGGCCCTAGCATGTGCTGACCCATTGTGAAATCATATAGTGGTTGTGTAGCAAAAATCAACTGCCGAGAAGCATTGATGTTTGAAGCCTGAGTATCAAATTGCCACAATGAATCAATATAACCTTCAGATGTGGATAAGTAGGCATATCTACCGGAGGGAGATAAACTAGCCCCATAGCGGCTACCTGCGTCTATACCAAATGTAAATGTATCGATACCTATTTGATTACTGAATTCACCAATACACCTGTCAAAATTAAACAAATAAGTGATATCTACACCACCACTATACATTAACTTCTCTCCATCTTTAGAAAAAATCATTTGCCCAAACGCGGAATATCCGTTGTTAAATAATGTTGGAAATATTTGAGTTCCCTTATAATGTACTCCAGAACTATCTATTTTGTATTTGCGAAAATAGTCTGTTGATGGTGAATAATAAGTAGTTATTAACCACCAATCCCTACCATTTGCCGCTTTCACTGAATGCATCTTTTCTAAGACGTTATTATTTAATAAATTATTTGATGAAACAACTTCACCTAATCCATTATTTAAACTCATATCAACCTTTGAATAATAAAGCTTATCTCCCGGATAGGTAATATGAAAAATATAATATCTGGCAGTATCTCCAGGATCTGGTAAAATAATTAATCCTTGAGTAATTGAAGTATGTCCTGCTAAACTATCACCGCCAGGCATTACCGAGTCTAAAGCATTGCGTACAACAAATTTATTTGCTCCTGGGGTACTAAAACTTGAATTCTCACTACCAACATAAAATAGTAAATTACCATTTTCATCCGCAATCGTTGCAGAAGCCTCAAGAGAAATTGTTTTAATTGTTGTATCAACGGAAGGAGTAACACTATTGAAATTAATTCCAACCAATGTACCGAACGTCCAGTGATAATCCCGCTTCTGTGCTTCACAATGGAAGCACAGAAGCAGAGATAGTATCACCAAATAATTCTTCAAGGTATCAAAACTAATTTAGTATTAGACAATAAAATATCCTTATCATATAGTTTACCGATGTAAATACCGGTTGCGTTTTTTCAATTAAAAAGTTAATGAAATATTGGGTTCATTGAACTTGTTCTTTCAAAGATAGTGTTTAATGAATGGAATTTGGGGGATGTCATTACTTTTCCTGATTTTAAAGCCTCACCCCCGGCCCCACACCCGTGGAGAGGGGAGAAAACTTGTCTGGATCGCTGTGCCGATGCTTCGGCACGATTGATTTGATGTTGCGAGGTTTCGCGATCGTTGATTCCTTTTATTGAAGAACAAATTTACCATTATATACCTTCCGCTCCGATTCCAGCCTCACCACATACATACCCATTGGCAACTCCGCCACATAAACATCCAGCGTAATATAACCACCGTATACCAGTGCACCCTCTCACTTGGAGAGGGGTGTAAAAACCAGCATCAAATAGTTGCTTGGCTAACTATTTTTCTATTTTTAGAAAATCGGCAAACTCTTTTAAGCTATAAAAAATGTAATCCATGGTTTCGTCACGATGACCATTTCTGCCGCCTTTATCATCTATAAAAACGGTGATCATTCCTGCTGCTCTGCCAAATTCCATATCACTCTTGCTGTTGCCTGCCATTATTGATTTGGAGAAATCTATTTGTGGATGTTCTTCTTTTGCTTTTATTGCCATACCCGGACGAGGTTTACGCATGGGGCTTTTACGGTCAGCATCCGGACAATAATAAATAGCATCAATCCTTCCTCCTGCACTCTTAATTTCGGAAAGCATTTTGTTGTGAATACGCTGTAAATCTGTTTCCGTCATTACATTAATGCCTACTCCACGTTGATTGGTCACAATATATATACCGCCGAACAGGGAATTAAATCGTGCAATGGCTTCCAGTGCTCCGGGTTCAAAATGAAATTCTTCCCATGTTTTAACATAATCGCCGGGATGTTCTTTATTGATTACTCCATCACGATCCAGAAAGAGGGTCCAGGTTTTATCTACTTTCATTTAAATAGTGATTTAAAATCCTGCTGTGCACGTTGAAAATCTTCGGGAATGCCAATATCAATAAAATAGTTATCAAAGGGAAATGCATGCATTAAAAATGATCCTGCATACTTTTCCATAAAATCTTTTTCCATGGAAAACTTTTCCGGCCAGTTCATCTCCAGAAATACTTCCTTTTCCACTATATATACACCGGCATTTATGTTACCTTCTTCTTTAAACTCTTTCTCTTTAAATGCTGTGATACGATGTTGATGATCGTATAAAACAGTACCATAACGGTCAAAATTTTTCATGGGTTTTAAGGCGATGGAAAAGTCGGAATTATGATGCAAATGCTGCTTGTAAAACAATTGATAATCGACATTAAAAAAGGTATCACCATTAATCACTAAAACTGCATCATTATGACACATTTTAAGAGCATTGGCTATTCCTCCACCCGTACCTAATGGTTCTTCTTCAATTGCAAATGCAATATTTTTTTCGGGATAATTATTGAAAACAAATTCCTCCACT
>JANOBN010000100.1:0-4030 GCA_031411675.1 Bacteroidota bacterium
AAAACAAAATGCCACGTAGTGTAAATGCAGTAGCTGCAAAAGCGAAAAAGAAAAAGTTCATGAAGCTTGCCAAAGGTAATTGGGGAGCAAGAGGTAATGTATGGACGGTAGCAAAAAACACCATTGAAAAAGGTTTAGGATATGCGTACCGCGATCGTAAAACAAAAAAACGCAGTTTCCGTGCTTTATGGATTCAGCGTATTAATGCTGCTGCCCGTGAGCAAGGCATGAGCTATTCTGCCTTCATGGGAAAGCTTCACAAGAGTGATGTTAACCTGAACAGAAAAGTACTTGCTGATCTTGCAATGAATCATCCTGATGCTTTTAAAGCAGTATTAGATCAGGTAAAATAGACATTCGTTAATAAATGATAAAAGGGAATCGGGAGGTTCCCTTTTTTTATTGGCAGTTATTCTTAGAAGAAATACAAGATCAATAAATTTATCTGAATTTAAATGAGGACATTTGTGAAATAATTCTGCATCAATGAAAATTCCATTGCTAGGCTTACTACTTTTTATTTTTGTTTTTACAGCCTGTAAAAAAGAAGAAGATGACCCTACCCCTGCCGCAGCTTATCAGCCTATTGTTCCAATAGATACAACTAATACCGATACTACTGCTATAGCATATTCACGTTTGCAGTTTAACATACTTACATTTCAGAATACCAATGGTCAATTAGTGGCAGCACTTTTTAACTCTTCCGCTAACTATAGCAATAACATTATTTATAAAAGTCTTTTTACAACAATTACTGCTGTGGATATGAATATCGCTTTTGACAGCATACCTCCGGGAACATATTCATTTAGCTGTTTCCATGATGCTAATTCCAATAATGTATTGAATCAAAATATATTTGGATTACCTACTGAAGGATATGGTTTTTCCAATAATCCGGGGCTGACTTTTGGCCCTCCGCCCTTTTCGGCGATAAACTTCACCGTTACCGGAGGTGACACTTTGTTGACAACAATCAATCTTATATATCTTTAGTTATATTTTGATGGTTTGCCATTCAATTTTCTTGCATTAAATAAAGTTTTTATTAACCTTTGAATTCAGTTCAAAGTAACTTCTTGAAAAATCAACCTGATAAACCATGAATCTTATTCATTTCACACTATTAACTATTATTTGTGTATTGAGTTTATCCATACAGGCACAAACTCCACAGTCAATTTCGTATCAAGCGGTTGCCCGCAACAATACGGGAACTCTTATCTCAAACCGGAATGTAGGTTTACGCTTTTCCATTCATACGAATTCTTCTTCAGGTACAGTTGTGTACCAGGAAACACAGCAAAAAACAACTAATGCATTTGGCCTCTTTACAGCCAATATTGGATTAGGGACTCCCACCATTGGCCTTTTTAATTCCATCAATTGGGAAAATGGCAGCAAATTTCTCCAGGTTGAAATTGATACAACAGGCGGAACGACCTACACCGATATGGGAACCCAACAATTACTGAGCGTTCCATATGCCTTAAATGCCGCCAATGGCAACTGGAATAAAAACGGAAATTCTATATATAATTCTAATAGTGGGAACGTAGGCATCGGAACAATCAACCCTGATAGTTCTGCTGCATTAGAAATCAAATCCACAGAAAAGGGCTTCCTGATGCCGCGAATGACGAGTCAGCAGCGGGAGGCAATTGTGAATCCGGCTCCGGGTTTAATGATATTTAATACTGATAACAATTGTATTGAAATGCGCACCCCTTCAAATTGGGTGAGTTTCTGCAGTACCGTTTGTACACCTCAATCAACCATTGCATTTGCAGGAAATGATATCATCACCAACGCTTCTCCTTTAAATATATCAGCGAATACCCCGGTTTTTGGAACAGGCACATGGTCGATAATTGCTGGTACAGGAGGAACAATTGCATCGCCGGGAAGTCCTTCAACAACTTTTACAGGGGCAGGAGTAGGATATATTCTTCGTTGGACCATAAAAACCATATGTGATTCCAGTTACGATGATGTAATTATAAGAAAACCATGTCCAACCAATTTCTCTGACTGTAATGGCAATCCTGTTGATGGTTGTGAGATAAATTTTCTGAATGATGTGCTAAACTGTGGTACATGCGGGTTTGCCTGTACTTTTCCAAATGGTATTGGTGCCTGCTCAAGCGGATTATGTATGCTTGCCGCTTGTAATACCGGTTTTTTTAACCTGGATGGAAACATTGTAAATGGTTGTGAATATGCCTGTACTTTCCAAAGCAGTACTGATTTACCGGACGATTCATTCACCGATGCCAATTGTGATGGAATAGACGGTAATGCATCGCAAGCAATCTTCGTAGCAACTACCGGTAGTGATTTGAATTCCGGAACGAAAACATCACCAAAGAAAACAATAAGTGCTGCAATAACATCTGCGGTTTCTACATCAAAAACTCAGGTTCTTATTTCAGCAGGAACTTACAATGAAAAAATTACTTTAAGCAATGGAATTTCTTTATATGGCGGATATAACAGTGCAACCAATTGGTCAAGATCTCCTTCCAATGTAGTAACTGTTAATTCAACTTTTACTTCCGGAGGAAGAGCATTTGGAATGGAAGCAAATAATATTTCAACAGCAACAACAGTTGAATATCTGACTATCGTAACTGCAAACAATACCAATGCAGGAGGAAATAACTATGGTGTTTATTGCAATAACGCTACAGCATTAACTATAAGGAACTGTTCGATTACTGCAAGTAGCGGCGGAAATGGTACAGCCGGTATTAGTGGTACAAATGGAGGCAGTGGAACGAATGGTGCAAGCGGTGCAGCAGGTTCTTGTGACGGAGATGGTGCCGGAGCAGCAGGTGGATCAGGTGGCACATCACCCTGCAACCGTACAGGGGGTGCCGGTGGTGCTGGCGGATCTACAACTGGTGCGTCAACCGGTACTGCAGGAATAAATGGTTCCGTTGGTTCGGGATCCACAGCTGGTGGTAATGGCGGAGCTGCCGGTGATCCGGGAGGCAGCGGAACAACGGGATTGAACGGAGTTGCCGGTAGTAATGGTGGCAATGGAGCTGGAGGAAATAGCGGAACGATAACAGCCAATCACTGGTTAACTGCACCGGGAAGTAATGGAACAGCCGGAGGCAATGGCGCCGGCGGCGGTGGCGGTGGCGGCGGTGGCGCACAATCAGGTGGCATTTTTATTAATAGTGGCTTTGGAAACGGAGGTGGTGGTGGCGGTGCCGGTGGATGTGGTGCAACATCAGGAACAAGTGGTACCGGTGGCGGTGGTTCATTTGGTGTCTTTCTGCTAAACTCTACTGGTGCAACTCTTTTAAACAATACAATCATCAGTGGTAATGGCGGTAATGGCGGCTCAGCAGGAAATGGTGCTTCAGGTGGTACAGGTGGCAATGGTGGCGCTGGCGGTCAGACTTGTATTTCTGAAGTTGGTGCAGGTGGCAATGGAGGAACCGGTGGAACCGGTGGTAACAGCGGAGCAGGCGGAGGAGGTGCTGGTGGCCCGTCATTTGGTGTTTATCGCTCCTCTTCTACAATAACCTTAACAGGAAATACGATTCTTTTTGGCACAGGGGGCACAGGGGGCACTTCTGTTGGCAATGCCGGTACAACAGGGCAATCAAGTGCAACATTTTAATGTAACATAACTATATTATAATTTATAATGCAAAAATCCAGTATTCTATATGTACTTCTGCTATTTACGATAGTTTATACGAGTAATGCGCAAACACAATCCCCGAAAGCCATTACAACTGCAGGTGGTAGTGTATCCAATGGTGGAGTAAGCTTATCGTTCACTGTTGGTGAAACTGCCGGAGCTACATTTCAAAATGGCGGACTCACACTTACACAAGGACAACAGCAGCCTTATAACTTACGTTTGCTAAATGTAAAAGCAATTATTGAAGGGTTTTATTCGGGTGGCGGACAAATGATTGCATCGCTTCATATGTCCGATTCTCTCACCTACCCTGCCAATTATTGTGATACTATTACTGTTGAAATACATTCCTCTGTTTCACCCTAT
>JANOBN010000101.1:0-1832 GCA_031411675.1 Bacteroidota bacterium
CTTAAAAACTCAAATTATAAGCTCTAAAAAACAGTTGGCAAACTATAACGAAAGTATTCTTCCTGCATACTATAAAAGCTATCAAACTTCCATTCAGGCATACAATCAAAATACAGAAGATTTATATATTGTATTAGATGCATTAAGGATGTATAGAATGGCCGGGATGAATGAACTGGAACAATTAAACAAACTATTAAAATTACAGATAGATTATGAAATGGAAATGGAAATCCGTTAATCGGATTATACACTTTTCTGCCTTTAAATTGACTGCGGCTTTATCCGCGGTATTAATACTATTCTCCCTTTCCTCCTGTTCTAATAGTGAAGAGCACAAACATATATCTGATAGTCATTTAACAGAAATAGACGGCTTAACAAAACCTTCTAATCAAATTGTGGTTAGTGATATAAATACAGTACTTCCTTTGAAACGAAGTATTAACCCATTAATTACTGTGACCGGTGAAATTTCATATGATCCGCGATTAAATAATAATATAAGCAGCAGATATAGTGGCCGTATTGAAAAAATGTATGTTCGGTTTAACTTCGAAAAGGTTGTTAAAGGACAGCGAATTATGGATTTATATAGTCCTGATATTCTAACTGCCCAGCAGAATTATCTTTTTGTATTAATAAATTCTCCTGCTGATGAGGTGCTTATTTCATCCACTAAACAAAAATTAATACTTCTTGGTGTTACGGAAGAACAAATTAAATTAATCAGAAGTTCCCTGCGCCCAATTAACCCATTGCCTGTTTACAGCCCATACAGCGGGCATATTCATGACATTGGCGTAAGTGAAAATTCAACAATAAAATCTCCGGAAATGGGAGGTGCAATGAATAGTAATTACAGTGCTGAATCAGATCGAAAATTTTCTAATGAAAATATTCCGGCTTCCCAATCCTCCTCATTAAGTCTTAAAGAAGGAATGTATATACAAAATGGTCAGACACTTTTCTCTGTATTTAACACTTCCAGAATTTGGGCAATTTTAAATATTTTTCCAGGCGACGCTGAATTAATCAGAATAGGAGACAAAGTGACATTAACAACAGAAACAAATGCTTCCGCCGATATTACTTCAACTATAAGTTATATTGAACCTGTTGCGTCAGCAAATGCTGCTTTCATTAAAGCCAGAGTATACATTGATAATACGCCACAAATGGACCTGACAGTAGGAACATTGATTACGGGAAAAATAACTGTGCAGAAAAAAGAGGGTATGTGGCTTCCAAGAAATGCTGTTGTCAATTTGGGGCAAAAGCAAATCGTATTTTTAAAAAAAGAAAATCACTTTATAACACATACTATTATTACAGGAAGACAAACAGATTCATTAACAGAAGTAATAAGTGGTTTACAATACAACGACCTAGTAGCATTCAATGCGCAGTATATGGTAGATAGTGAAAGTTTTATTCAATCATCCGATGAGCACTAATCTAAAATTCCGAGGTCTCCTGTTGCTAATCGCTTTGATAGTATTGGCTTCCTCCTGTCAAAAACAAAATAATCAGGTAATAATGGCCGCGCCGGATGAATATTATACCTGTTCTATGGATCCTCAGATCATTGAAAATAAATCAGGAAACTGCCCTATTTGTCACATGAAATTAATTAAAGTTAAAAGAAACAATCTCAGTAGCGGACAAATAAAACTCAGCAAACAACAAATCAAATTAGGAAATATTACTGCTGATACATTACGAATGCATGATTTGGCCAGAGAAATATTCCTTACCGGAAAAATAACCATTGATCAGAATAATACATCATCTTTAAGCGCCAAAGTTGATGGCAGAATTGAAAGATTAGT
>JANOBN010000102.1:0-16634 GCA_031411675.1 Bacteroidota bacterium
GTGTTTTAAAGCAAAATCACTTCGAATTTGATGAGTTTCCCGTTCTACAGACAGTAATGATGGGCAATAAGAAACTGTGGGAGGTAATGCTGGAAAAGGATGCATTGTATGCGAAGCCCGACTTCAGCGAAGAAGATGGGCATAAGGCCTCGGAACTGGAAACCGTTTTTGCAGAAATGGAAGGCTGGAATGCAGAAAGTGACGCAGCCAACCTGTTAAGTGACCTGGGTGTTAAGGAAGGATACCATAACAAGCTGATGAATGAGCTGAATGGTAAAGAGAAAGTGAGAATATTGTTGGCGCAAGCTTTATTTGGCAATCCGGATGTATTGTTGCTGGATGAGCCAACCAACGATCTGGATGTGGAAACCATCACCTGGCTGGAGAATTTTCTGGCAGATTTTCAAAATACGGTAATCATTGTTTCTCACGACAGACATTTTCTGGATGCAGTTTGTACCCATGTTGCAGATATCGATTACAACAAAATAAATCTGTACACCGGTAATTATACTTTCTGGTATGAGTCGAGTCAGCTTGCTCTCCGTCAGCGTTCCGACCAGAATAAAAAGCTGGAAGATAAAAGAAAAGAACTGCAGGATTTTGTGGAACGTTTTAGTGCAAATGCATCAAAATCAAGACAAGCAACGAGTCGTAAAAAGTTACTGGAGAAACTGGTTATTGAAGATATTAAACCATCAACAAGAAAATATCCGGGTATTATTTTCAGAGCAGAGCGTGATTGTGGTGACCAGATTATTACCGTAGAGAATTTAAGTAAACATGGTTCAGAAGGTAATTTGCTTTTTTCAGGAATTACTTTTACTTTGTATAAAGGAGATAAAGTTGCATTTATTTCGAGAGATCATCTTGCAGTAACAACTTTTTTCCAAATTGTAACAGGAGCCGAACAACAGGATGGCGGTGAATTTAAATGGGGTAGTACTATTACCCGTTCATATTTGCCTAACGATAATTCTTCTTTCTTCAAAACAGATGACAGTCTCATTGACTGGTTACGTCAGTTTTCTTCTGATAAAACTGAAACTTATATAAGAGGATTTTTAGGTAAGATGTTATTCTCCGGAGAAGAAACCTTAAAGAAATGCAATGTGATATCAGGAGGTGAAAAAGTACGTTGTATGGTATCACGTATGATGCTTACCAATGCGAATTGTTTAATTCTGGATGAACCTACCAATCATCTCGATCTGGAATCCATTACTGCATTCAACGATGCATTAAAAGACTGGAAGCATGTGGCACTATTTACTTCACACGATCATGCATTTGTGCAAACGGTTGCTAACAGGGTTATTGAAATTACGCCGGCAGGCATCATCGATAAGCAAATGACTTATGATGAATATCTGGAAGATGAAAGTATAAAAGCGCTGCGGGAAAAAATGTATGCAACTTCTCCTGTTTTAGTACAGGCCTGATAATTATTTCTCCGGCTCCGGCTTACTGCCTCTTCTATATATTATCAGGCCGTCCAGAAAATTACGAAGCAATTGATCACCGCACTTTTTAAAGTTAGGATGATCATCGGCTCTGAAGAAGGCACTCAGTTCGGTTTTTGTAATTTCGAAATCTTTCAGTTTCAGAATTTTTACAATTTCGTCATCGCGTAATTGCAGGGCAACACGTAGCTTTTTAAGTATGTCGTTGTTGGTTAACATCGTTTTATTTATGCTTCAAATGTAAAACGTTTCATCAAAGGAACTTGGTATGCTTAAGGAATTACTCTTTCTTTGCAGATATATCTTCATTTTCTGGACTCACTCACCCATATAGTATACGGCGCCGCATTAGGAGAAGCTATGCTTGGTAGAAAAATCGGGCATCGGGCAGCATTAATAGGAGCAATCGCCAACTCACTGCCTGATCTCGATGTAATTGTAACTTCTATTGTCAATGATAACCTTCGTTATCTGGAATTACACCGTTCCTATAGTCATGCAGCGTTAACCCTCATTCTTGCAGCCGTACCTTTAGCCTGGTGGATGAACAGAATTTTCAAAGATAAATTTACTTTTAATTATTGGTATCTTTTCTGGGTAATTGCTCTCTTAACGCACGTGCTTCTGGATTCATTTACCACCTTCGGAACACAGTTATTACTTCCATTTACTAACCGGCTAATCGGGTTTAATAATCTTTCAATTATTGACCCGCTCTTTACTTTACCGGTTTTGATTTTAGCAGTTGCTTGTCTGTTTTTTAAAAGAGAACGGCCTTTCCGCCAAAAGCTGGCTGTAGGGGCAATCGGATATTGCATTGTTTATTTGCTGTTTACTTTTACCATGAAATACAAGGCCCATCAGGTATTTCAGGAAACCCTTTCACAAAAACATATTGATGCAGAAGAGATTTATACAACACCTTCTATGTTGAACTGCTTATTATGGAGTGGTATTGCAATAAAAGGGGATACAATTTATACAGGTGAATATTCGGTGTTTCAAAGGAAAAGAGAGGTGAATTGGCTGGCTTATCCTCGTAATATCCAATTACTTGACCAGGTTTCATTAAAACGCGAAGTAGGAGTTTTAAAGTGGTTTAGCCAGAATAAGTATTTCGTATGGCAAAATGCCGATACCATTGAGTTTTACAATATTAAGTGGGGCAGGGCAGACCTTCGTTTTACCGAACCCCAAAAGACCTTTCTATTCTATTTCCGATTTTATAAAGAAGATGGAAACTGGAAGAGGTCGGTGGTAGAACCAAAGATGGATGGCAAAATAAGTGATGCCATAAGTATGATAATTGCCCGTATTCTTGATCGCCCATTACCCTCACCTCCTGCTAAATAATCCTTCATTCAACTAAATTTTATATTTTTCCCAAGTATTTCAAACCCACCTCTTAAGTTATGGCAGAAAATAAGTCTTTGAAAATTGTGGTAATTGAAGATAACCCGCAAATGGCTGAGATGCTCAGTGATTATCTGGAACAAAAATTTCAGGGTGCAGTTATTTCGAAGTTCAATACCGGTGAAAAGGCACTGGCAGAAACAGCGTCAACACCTGATGTAATAATTTTGGATTATAACCTCGATTCACAGGATCCTAAAGCGCTCAACGGATTACAGATTCTGATGAAAATCAAAAAGCAGTTTGATGCTCCGGTAATATTTCTTTCAGCGCAGGAAAGAACGGAAGTTTCCGCAAGCATTATAAAATACGGGGCTTATGATTATGTAGTTAAAAATCAACAGTCCTTTCATCGCCTGGAAATAATTATTAATAACATCATTGCAGGTCAGCAGATGAAGAAGGATCTGATTTCACAGAAGGCTTCAACACGTGCTCTTATTGTTGTAGTATCTGCAATAATTATTGTGCTTCTTTTATTTAAGATACTTAATTGATTTCATTGCATCAATTTCAGGTAAAGCAAGAGCCCGTAGCAAATTATTAAGCAACCTGAGGAAATGAATGTCATACGCATGGCATGCTGAAAATCAGCATTCGCAAGATTTTTATTAACCTTTAGCAGCCAATAGAAAAAGAACATAATAGCAGGAAGCAGACTGTAAATAAAGATCAGAAATTGTATTTTGGAATAAAATGTCAGGAAATAAAACCTTGCAATAAAAGCAGAAATGCAGAATAAAGCAGCAGAAAACATAAACGTACCGATGATGCCCAGCCGGTAACTGATGGTGTAATCCCCTCTGTTGCTATCTTCTTCATGCTGATAGATCTGCGTGAGTGGGTAATACGCTCCGATAAGAAGTGAAGCAAGTAACATAGCCGTTAAATTTTTGGTAGTAAACCATGCTGATGAAAAGTTGTTTTCTGTTGCCAAATTAACTAGGAGATAAGTATAACCTCCCTGGAATAGCATAACAATAAACCATCCGAAATAAGCATATTTTTTCAGTCTGATTTTTCTCCAGCTATAAGCTTTGGATATTAATATATAAACTATCATCAGCAGTACCATTTTATATCCGATTAAAAAGCACAGAAGAAGCCCTATGCTATCAAATAAAATACTTGCGTAAAATAATTTTTTAGTAACAGGTGGAGGATTCTTTAATCCGCCGATGCTTCCTTTATCATCATCCATAAAGCTATTATATATATTGCTTGCAGGATATATGAAGAAATGAAGAGAAATAAATATAATACCTGTAAAATACCAGTCGATCGTTTCTGCCTGACTTAATGCAAATAAATAAACAGGTAATAGAAAAAAAGAAAAAGGAAGCCTTAAATGAAGTAGTGTATCTTTGTCGAAAATATTAAAACTGCTTTTTTTCATGGGCTATTTACACACAAATGTAATATAATTACACAGTTTTTGGTTTATGTAGGACGGGTGACATTTTATTATGATCTTTGTTAAGGTAAATTAAAGAATAATTACACTTGAACAACCCGTCAATTTATGCAACAGGAACAGCTGTTCCACCATTCAGAATCTCACAGAAAGAACATCATCAGTTACTGGAATCAGCTAACGGAATGGATCGATTGGAACGATTAAAACTGCATCGCATTTACAGCAGAAGTGGTATTAATACCAGATACAGTGTGCTGGAGGAATTCGGCAAGGAGGAGATCGCAGAGAATATACTTTTTCATCCCGCCACCAGGCGCCAGCCGGCAACAGTGAGTAGCAGAATGAAATTATTTGAAGATTTTTCACCGGGCTTATGTGCCGAAGCAGCACGGAATTGTTTTGCTAAACTGAGCAATTTTGAAATAAAATCAATTACCCATGTTATCACTTTTACCTGCACCGGATTAACTGCACCTGGCCTTGATATGCAGTTGGTAGAAGAATTAGAATTGCAACGAAATGTGGAACGCACCTGTATTAACTTCATGGGCTGCTATGCAGGGATAAATGCTTTAAAATCTGCATGGCATATCTGCCGTTCACAACCCGATGCTGTAGTGCTTTTGGCAGGAGCTGAATTGTGTACCTTGCATTATCGCCAATATGAAACCCAGGACCAACTAATTGCCAATGCAATTTTTGCAGATGGTGCTGCTGCTGCTATTGTTTCGTCAATTAACCTTTCAACGCAGGGTCCAGTGCTGGAACTTTCTAATTTTTACTCGGAATTTGAGCCTTCAGGAAAGGAGGAGATGGTTTGGAAAATTTCAGAACACGGATTTGATTTGAAGCTGAGTATTTATGTTCCGGCGTTGATTAAAAAGAGCATAATGGTTCTCTTGCAGAAATTGTTTACCAAAGCCGGTATTACCCAAAAAGAGGTCGATTTTTTTGCCATTCATCCCGGTGGAGTAAAAATTCTGGAAGCCTGTGAAGAAGCAATGTCCATTTCAAAGGAACAAAATGAATTATCATATAATGTATTAAAAGAATTCGGCAACATGTCATCCGTTACCATCTTCTTTGTTCTTGAAAAATATATGAAGCAACTTAAAACCGCTGACAATGGTAAAAAAATCCTATCCTGTGCCTTTGGTCCCGGACTAACGGTAGAGTCAATGATTTTAACGATTAAGGATGGAGGTGTTGAATTCCGTGATTAAGTTATTGGGTTATTAAGTTATTTTATTTTAACCAATAACTATTCACTATTCACTAATAACTAATAACTATTAACTATTCACTAATAACCAAAACCAGCGTGCCTGATTTGTCCAAACGTACACTTTTACCTGAAAAAATGGATCAGCCCGGTGTGGAGGTAAATGAGATACATCAGGCTTTAAAGGAGTTGGAAATAATAAATAAAACGCTTGGCGGTTATCATGTAATATTTGACGCATTAAAAAAAATTAAATGGAAGAGTGGAGAATTTAAAATATTGGATCTTGGTTGTGGCGGTGGAGATATGTTGCGCGCCATTGCACGTTGGGCAAGAAGGAATAATAAAAAAGTGCGTTTAGTCGGAGTAGACTGGAATCCGGTAATGACCAATTATGCCTCTGAGCATTCGTTGGAATACCCTGAAATTTCTTTTATCACCAGAAGCATTTTTGATGATGAGCTTTTGCAAGAGCAGGCTGACATCACCATGAATTCCCTTTTTTGTCATCATTTTACACATGATGAATTGGTCTTTCTTCTGCAACGAATGTATAAGCTCTCCTCGCAAGCAATTATTATAAACGATTTGCATCGAAATTGGTTTGCATATTATTCTATAAAAGTGATAACTCGTATTTTTTCTAAAACCTATCTCGTTAAGTATGACGCTCCGCTTTCTGTTGCAAGAGGACTATCCCGTAAAGAATGGATGAATGTTTTAACAGAGGCCAAACTTGTAAATTATAAATTAAGATGGATGTGGGCCTGGAGATGGCAGATTATCATTGATAGAAATATAGTTTAATGTTGATGGAGCATTATGATGTAGCAATAGTTGGAGGCGGGCTTGCAGGTCTTACAGCATCAATATTATTGGCAGATGCAGGGCGCAGCGTTTTACTGATAGAAAAAAAGTCATATCCTTTTCATAAAGTATGCGGAGAATATGTAAGCAATGAAGTGTTGCCTTTTCTTAAAAGCATTGGATTTGATCCTTTCAGCCACGGTGCTTCAGCAATTACAAAGTTTCGAATATCCACACCTGCAGGAAGGAATATATATATGCCGCTTGATCTCGGAGGATTCGGATTGAGCAGATATGTAATGGATGATGCATTGTATAAACTTGCTTTGCAACGTGGAGTTAAAGTAATAACCGGCGCAAGAGTGAAAAACCTGGAGTTTGCGGAGAATCGTTTTAAAATTGTTACTGATGAACTGGAATTCTCCTCTGACCTGGCAATAGGCAGCTATGGAAAACGGGATACACTGGATAAAAAATTTAACCGTGACTTTATTAATGACAGGACAGGTTATCTCGGCGTTAAATACCACGTCAGAATTAATTATCCTTTAGATGAAGTCGGATTGGATAGTTTTGAAAACGGATATTGCGGTATTGTTAAAATAGAAAAGGATATATACAATCTCTGTTATTTATATAAACGAACCGGCGATGGCAAAAGCATTGCTGAATTGCAGGAAAAGGTGTTATTCAAGAATCCGGTGTTGAAGGAGCTTTTTTACAATAGCGAATTTATTTATGAAGAGCCATTAGCCATCAATGAAATTTCATTTCGAAAAAAAACATTAACAGAAAGTAATATAATAATGTGTGGCGACAGTGCCGGATTAATTGCACCGTTATGTGGCAACGGAATGAGTATGGCAATCCATGCAGCCCGCTTATTAGTATCCGAAATAATTAAATATTCAGAACCTGGAAAAAAAACGAATTATGTTGACCGTGAAAAATTATTGCAAGAGTATAAAGTTTTATGGAAGGCTGTGTTTGGCACCCGATTGCAGGTGGGAAGAATAATGCAGGGGTTATTCGGTAATCAACATCTGACTTCTTTTACTTTGAATAGCATTCATGCAATACCGTATTTGCAAAAGTGGATAATGCATAAAACACATGGAAAGCCATTTTGATAATTTGCTATTTTCGGATGGGATATAACGAAGTTGGGGAGTTGGCAACCATTATAGTAGTAAATTGACAATAAATGAAAAAGCTGTTCGTTACTCTTTTCTATCAAAGTTTATAGAATCTGATTTCTTGGTTTGTTATTTGATGGCATATTCTTATGAAACAGAATTATAAGAATTATAAAAAGTATTACTTTCCACATCATTTCATTTTTTTGCCGCTCATGATTGGACTTTCGATTATAGGTTTTATTAATGGGTTCAACTCAAAGGCTAATAGTCTGGTTTGGCTTTTATTCGGAGTTTTATCATTCTGTATTTTATATCTGGCAATAATGCTAAGGCAGCATTATGCTTTGGGAAACCAAGACAGAATTGTACGGTTGGAATTCAGGTTAAGGTACTTTGAACTTTTTGGAAAATCTGCAGACAAAATTGAAAAGGAGGTTAGTTTTGACAAAATTGCAGCATTGAGATTTGCTAATGACAAAGAATTTAAAGATTTACTGGAAAAAGTTATTAGTGAAGACTTAGAAGCTGAAAAAATAAAAGAATCAATTACGATCTGGCAACCAGATACCATGAGAGTTTAATAAGCAAGTTTCTTTTACGCCTGCGTTTAACAACTAAGTATTCATTGCGTCCGCCAGCTATCTGATGAACAATGAATCCAATGTTGCACAACTTGACCCGATTTTCTCGGGGGAACGGCGTCAAATGTTTAGTTATACAGATTTCGATGGGTTGGTGGGGTTTATCAAAAAATAAAACCGGGAAATGGTGATGTTTTAACATTAAATTTTGCACCTCTTTGCATCTAAATAAATTATGGTAGGATTTTTTGGCGTTTCTTTTCTTGAAATAGTTAATTATTTTAAAGCGGAATGATTGATCTGTCAAGCCCCATTTGTAAAACCTGCAAATAGGAAAAGCTCATGAATACCATTTTCCGGCATTTACCATTTTTTGTCGATCTATCCTTAATCCCACAAACCCTTATTTCCAAAATATGATAGTTATCATCCAAGGCCTTATTTCTTTGATTTCTCTATTTAGAATTATTCTAAATAGTGTAGATTTGCCACCTTAATTCTTTAAAAACAACCACCAATGAGATATAAAATACTGATAATCACATTATTATTAGCCAAGATAGCCGATGCTCAGGACAGGCTCTTTACCAATACTTACCAAAGCAATGTATTAACCAAAGGTCAGAGGGAAATAGAAGTATGGAATACTTTTCACTGGGGCCGGGTGGATTATTACCGGGCACTCCGGCATCGCATTGAATTTGAAATGGGACTCAGTTCCAAACTACAAACTGCTTTTTATTTTAATGTGAAAACAGAAAGCTCCCTTTTTACAGAAATCACGCAAGAGGGATCAACCGTAGTCGCCACTTCTTCCATTAAATCAAATTCGGAGTTTAGTTTTTCTAATGAATGGAAATACAAGTTCTCCGATCCTGTTGCCAATTCAATTGGTTCAGCACTTTACGCAGAGATTGAAATAGCCGGCGATGAACTGGAATTGGAAACAAAAATTATTCTTGATAAAAAAACAAATCGCATAACACAAGCACTGAATCTGGTGATGGAAACAGAATTCGAATCAGAAATTGAAAACGGTAAGGTGGAACAGGAAGTAGAATTTGGCTTTGAAGGAGATTATGGATTTCTTTTTTCTATATGTAAATCATGGAATGTTGGATTTGAATTAAAAAATGTGAATAAAGTAACAAAGGATAATGGCTGGGAATATTCCGCATTGTATGCCGGTCCAGGTTTTTCTTATTCTACAAATAAGTTATGGATTAATTTCAGTGCACTTCCACAAGTTGCAGGATTGTATCACTATAAGGAAAACGGTTTTACCAATGGACTGGAGTTAAATGATAATGAAAAACTGCAAACCCGTTTAATATTTTCTTACGCGTTTTAATGGAGATGATATATAAAGGAAAATACATCTGGATGATCTCCATTCTGCTTTTTGCATCCTGCAGTTCAAAATTATATAAGCCGGATGAAGCTAACAGTAATTATACGGCTTCAATCGAGGATTTAAAGAAGGGAAGAAAGTTGTATATATCCAAATGCAGTAGTTGTCATGCTTTGCATCTTCCCTCTCAATATAAGAAAGAGGAGTGGCCGCACCTTGTGGATAAAATGGAGGAGCGTGCACAAATTAATAGCAGCGAGAAGGAATTGATTTTGATTTATCTTTGGAATGCCCCTGTAGCTGCAAACTAACCTCTGCTGTGGCACATTTATGCATGATGAATTAAAACTTCAAATTGCACTGACATTAATACCCGGAGTAGGCCCCGTTGCCGCAAGAAATCTGATAAGTTATTGCGGAAGTATTGAAGCAGTGTTTAAAGAAAAATCCAAACGACTAATCCGGATTCCTGATATAGGACCCATTACAGCAAACGCAATTGAAGGCCATAGCGTTTTTGATAAAGCCGAAGCGGAATGTCGATTTATTGAAGAGCATAAAATAAAAACATTCTTTTATCTCGATACTGATTATCCAAGAAGATTTGCTAATTGCAATGACGCACCCATCCTTATTTATTTTAAAGGAAATGCAGATTTGAATGCAAAAAGAATCGTGGCAGTTGTAGGTACCAGAAATGCAACCGATTATGGAAAAGCAATCACAGAACAATTTGTAACGGGTTTAGGCGAAGCAGGCATAACTATAATCAGTGGCCTTGCTTATGGAATTGATATTTGCGCTCACAAAGCCGCCGTTCGAAATAAGATTACTAATATTGGTGTGGTGGGTCATGGTTTGGATAGGATTTATCCGGGTAATCACCGGGCCACCGCAAACAAAATGCTGGACAATGGTGGGTTGCTGACGGAGTTTCCAAGCGGTACCAATCCTGACCGAGAGAATTTCCCTGCCAGAAACAGAATTGTTGCGGGCATGGCTGATGCAGTAGTGGTAATAGAATCGGCGGAGAAGGGCGGTGCTTTAATTACTGCTGATGTGGCCGGTAGTTACAACAGGGATGTATTTGCTGTTCCGGGCAATGTGAATAGTATGTATAGCAGAGGATGTAATTATCTGATACGTGAAAACAAAGCTGCGCTGGTAGAATCGGCGGCTGATGTACTACGAATGATGCGCTGGCTGGATGGCGATGAACCTGCTCCTTTACAACCAAAGCAACGGCAGTTATTTAATGAGTTGAGTGTGGAGGAAGAGAAAATGGTAAATTTATTACAGGAAAGCGGCCAACTCGATGTAGATGGAATATCTTTGCGCCTTCAGTTCACCCCGGGAAAAATTGCTACACTATTGCTGGAGTTGGAAATAAAAGGAATGGTGAAAGCACTGCCCGGAAAAAAGTTTCAATTGATTTGATTATATATATTAAATAAAATAATTTTACACTTACAACTTAAGCATTATGTACGATACATTAAAACCGGTGCTAACTACCGAATTAAATGAAATACGGGAGGCTGGATTATTTAAAAATGAGCGGGTTATTTCTTCTCCACAGGCAGCCGATATTGTAGCTAATGGTAATGATGTAGTTAATTTTTGTGCAAATAATTACCTTGGACTTTCATCACATCCGCGGGTAATTAAAGCAGCACATGAAGCTATTGATACGCATGGTTATGGAATGTCGTCGGTACGTTTCATTTGCGGCACGCAGGATATTCATAAACAACTGGAGCAAAAAATTTCATCATTTCTGGGGATGGAAGATACCATATTATATGCTGCTGCATTTGATGCCAATGGCGGTGTGTTTGAACCCTTATTTAATGAGCAGGATGCCATTATTTCTGATGAATTGAATCATGCATCTATTATTGATGGAGTGCGTTTATGCAAGGCACAACGTTACCGGTATAAACATAACGATATGGCTGACCTGGAAGAAAAACTGAAGGAAACGCAATCACTTCGTCACCGGATCATTGTTACAGATGGTGTGTTCAGTATGGATGGCACTATTGCACAGCTTGATAAAATATGTGATCTGGCGGATAAATATCGTGCTCTGATAATGATTGATGAATGTCATGCTTCCGGCTTTATGGGCAAAACAGGAAGAGGCACACATGAATACAGAAATGTAATGGGTCGTGTTGATATTATTACCGGAACATTAGGCAAAGCATTGGGTGGAGCTATGGGTGGATTTACCGCAGCGAAAAAGGAAATAGTGGAGATGTTGCGTCAGCGTTCCAGACCTTATTTATTTTCCAATTCATTGGCGCCTTCCATCGTTGGAGCAAGCATTGCTGTTTTGGATATGTTAAGCGAAACAACCGCTTTGCGTGATAAGCTTTGGGACAACACGAAATATTTCAGAACAAAAATAACGGAAGCAGGCTTTGATATTAAAGCAGGAGAGCATCCAATTGTTCCCATCATGCTGTACGAAGCAAAGATCGCTCAGGAATTCGCCACCCGATTACTGGAAGAAGGTATTTATGTAATTGGTTTCTTTTATCCTGTTGTTGCCAAAGGGAATGCAAGAATCAGAGTGCAGATTTCAGCAGCTCATGACCGTCATCATTTGGATAAAGCAATTACGGCATTTACAAAAGTCGGAAAAGAGATGGGTGTTCTTAAAGGCTGATTAATATATTTAAAAACGAATCGGCCAATATTCTGATTCCGGAAATAATGAATGATGTTGTATGTTTAATGAATAATATTCAGCAACAATGAAACAGAATTTGATGCGGAAATAAATTTAACTATATATATACCGTTGAGCAGCCAGCCCAGATCTAACTCACTTTCTTTAGCAACACTTTTTAAAATTTGCCGCCCCTGAAGATCATGTATTTCAACGCTTGTTTTTTCAGAAATATTTAATCCTGAGAAAAAAACTTTACCGGTGGTTGGGTTCGGCCACATTTTTACAGAAGGTGGTGGCGCAGCATCATTTAATCCCTGAATACTGCTAAAGGAACGGTAAATCAGATAGCCTTTATTATTGCCATTTCTCACCGTACTTCCGGCAATATATATTCCCTGAGCATTGAGTGATTTAATTATAGACACTCCAATGTCAAGTCCGGAAGTATCACCAATGTAGAACCTGGAAATTTCATTACCGGAACTATCTATTTGCATTAAAACTAAGTCTGCTGATCCGTTAACAGGATTTCCGCCATAACCAACAGTTATATAAAGCTGCGGATTAATTTCTACAATATCAAATAGCGCATCAGTAGTTACAGCGGAACCCGGATAGGTATATGACCATTTTACATTTCCGGATGTATCAATTCGCGATATGGAAGGATCGAATATTGGATTAGATGCAGTAGCAGATTCACCAACTATGAGGATATCATTATCAGAAGTCCGCAAATCATTTTTACATCCGTTATTATAGGGATTGGGCATTTGCAGGTCCCAGATTATTGCACCCGCTGAATCGGTATGAATAATGGTATTGGTGTATTGGTTACTTGGTAATGCCCTGTCGCCGGAGATCATTAATGTACCATCAGGCATTGCAACAACAGCATCAGAATAGGAATTTAAAAGGGTACTATAAGTTTGTTCCCATACAGAATTTCCGGAAGTATCCATAGCTACTACGTAAAATGCATTACCTGCTCCTGTCGGGTTCTTTGTATATCCACTTGCAACTATTCCGCCCGAAGGTAAAAATTCAACACCTGAAAAATTTTCATTGGATATAGTACGTCCGTAATTAAAATACCATATTATATTGGCAGCAGTATCTGTTTTAATAAGAAGGCCATCGTAGTTGCCGGTTGAATCAACAATGGAACCTGCAATAATCAGGTTGCCATCCGGCATTTGTTTCATTTTATCTGCATGAATATTGTTAACCGGAATAACTGTATTGGAAATGTAATTTCCGTTGCTGTCGAATTTATATATATATATAATATTCACTGAGACTGTATCAATGCAATGAGCCAGCACCAACAGGTTGCCGGAAGATAATTGTACAACTGAACCGCCTGAACATTGCTGACTGCTATCACCAAAAAATATTTCAAAAGATTGTTGAGCTTGCGATATTCTTGCAAGTGCCAGACTAAAAAAAAGTAATACTATCCGCTTTCTTATCATACTTAGTTAAATAAAAAAAAGGCTGCATTTTGAAATGCAACCTTTTTAAATATTGTTTAATTCCTTTGGGGTGAATTCCCCGCCAGTGGAAGCATTTTAAATATTTAATATTTTATTATCATTTGAGATTCCCCACTTATATACGGGTTAATTCACTCCTGATTAGTTGCTCTGATGATTTACAACCATTCTGTAGGAGTGACTTGTTTTATTATTTATCACTAAAGAAACAAGATAAATACCATTGGAGAGATCATTGGTAGTTACAATTTTTGTTCCTTGTTTTTCATTTAATGGAATAGAATTCATTTTAGAACCGAGCATATTGTGAATGTCAATTCTTGCATTACCGGAAGTAGTTAATAGTTTGTAATTGAATGCTGCAAAATTGTTCACCTGATTTTTAAATTTCAGGTAAGAGTCATTACTATTCTCCACTAGACCTTGTGTTACATTGATAAAAAACTCAATAGTTACACCAACTGAATCGGAGGGATTGTTGTAATCAAAAATACGATAATGCATTCTGTCATAACCATCTGTATTGTTTGGTGATATTTCCGGCTTAAAAGTGCTTTCTGTTGATCCCGGATTTATTGTGGTTAGATATAATGAAGTATCGGTACCCGGCAAGTAACAATATAATCCAAAACAAAAAAGCTCATCGTGAGTCGGTGTTTTAGCTTCTATAGTTCTGATGATGCTGATATCAACTGCAGAGTTGTTGCCATTTATTACATCCAGATGTGCATCCAGAGGGGCAGTATTGTCGGGGGTGTAATATTGATTTACCACATTTGCGAGGGTAACCTGGGAATAGACCTTGGTTCCATAAACAAAAAGTAGGGCAATCAGGAGTAAATGTTTCTTCATTTGTTTATTTGGTTTTTCATATTTGGAGGTAAAAGTAGTTACTTAAGAGTATTAAAACAAGTGATTTTATCACAAATGTAGTGGGATTGTCATAAAAATGGCATTTTAAGGCTTTACGGCGAATTTTATTCACTTTTAGTCTGGGCACCTTAAGAATTAACAAACTCTTTTTTTAATCTTTGCAGAATCAATGGAAATCGGTACTTTAGCCCTTCCTAAAATAAACTAAAATCATAAAACATAAATCATGAAAAAAGTCTACTTATTAATTGTAATGCTGATTGCAATGAATACAAGTCACGCTCAGACAGCACGCCTTGTACTTGTTGAGGAATTTACTGGGGAGACCTGTGGTCCGTGCGCGACTTATAACCCGGCATTTAACGCCACAATGGAGAATTTTCCTGGTACAGTTATATCTCTGAAATATCAGAATAATATCCCATCAGCAGGTCCTAATTTTTATGCTTATAATACTGCGGATATTGCTAACCGTACAACATATTATGCCAACAACTATTCTCCACATGGCTTCATTGATGGTAACTACTGGAATGGTAACGTAGCAAGCGTAACCGGCTCGCAGTTTGTTGCCCGTACTGCTGTACCTTCTCCTTTCAGTATTGAAGTGTCACATTCTTTTTCACCTGCAAAGGATATTATATCAGTACATGCTGTTATAACTGCAACGCAGGCGGTAAGTGGTACCACGCTTAAGGCAAGAATTGCAGTTGCCGAGCGTAACGTTTATGGTTACACTTCACCAAATGGCGAAAGCGAATACAGTCATGTAATGCGTAAACTGCTTCCTGACGGAAACGGAGTTGCATTACCTGCTACCTGGGCTATCGGGGACTCTATCGCACTTGATTACAGCTGGACTATCACAGTTCCTACAAATCCTGCTATTGATATGCCGATATGGGCTATGTTAGAAGGGATCGTTTGGGTACAGGAAGATGGTACTAAAGAAATTATGCAGGCAGGTCATAGCCCTGCTGTAGTTCAACTTGATCCTGCAATAACATCATACAGTGGAGTTGATGCTGTTACTTGTGCAACAACAGTTGCTCCTGTAATTAATATTACAAATAACGAAGCCACTACTGTTACCAGTATGGACATTGAATATTATCTGGATGCACAGCCTGCTAATACCTATAACTGGACAGGTTCTTTACCTCAGGGTGGAAATGCAGTAGTAAATTTACCGGGTGTTAGTGTCTCTCCTGGCGTACATGTTGTTAATGCAAATATTGTAACAGCAAACGGAGCACCTGAGCCAATTATATCCAACAATTCAATTTCCATTACAACCGGACAGCCATTACCTGCGTCAAATGTGTTTACACAAGCTTTTACCCCAACAACTTTCCCTCCAGCTGACTGGATTAATCTGAACCCTGATCAAAATGCAGGATGGAGTCGTTCTTCTGCATCTACACCATCCGGTACAGGTTCTGCCAAGATTGATTTCTACAATAGTATTGCAACCAGCGTTGATCAGATGTATCCTTTAGTTCCTGCTGATCTTACAGGTGCCATTGCTGCAACACTTACTTTCAGTGTAGCACATCAGCGTTATTCAACTGCTTATACTGATAGAATTGATATACTTGCTTCAACTGATTGCGGTCAGACCTGGAATACAATCTGGACAAAGAGCGGTGCAACGCTGGCTACAGTAGCAACTTTCAATACCAATGCATTTACACCAACTTCTACTCAGTGGAGAGCAGAATCAATTGATTTGGCAGGTTATTTAAATATGCCAACGGTATTGTTTTCATTCAAAGCAATTTCCGGATATGGTAATAATGCTTACATAGATAACATTAACCTGAACATATTAACCGGAATTAATGAGAAAGTAAACAACGATTTATTCTCTGTTTATCCGGTTCCTTCTACAGGTTTCGTTACTTTAAATTTAGCTACTGTATCAACACCTGAAATTATGGTTTCAGTTTCTTCGGTAGACGGTAAAATGGTCAAAGAATCTTCTTTAATGAATTCAGGTAAAGAAGTAAGTCTTGACCTTACAGAACTTGCAGACGGATCTTATTTCGTACGAATCACTGCCGGAAATGAAACTTCCGTTAAGAAAGTAGTGATCAAGAAATAATTATTGAATAAAACAGTTTAAAAAAGGACCTGGCATTATCCGGGTCCTTTTTTATATAAAACAGAACTAAAGTTATGATCAGAAAAAC
>JANOBN010000103.1:0-2293 GCA_031411675.1 Bacteroidota bacterium
GTAAATTTTTCAAAATGAACTTCACTTAAAAATCGCTTTTGCATAAATATTAGAAATAACTTAAGTCAGCCAAGATTGTAATGTAAACCATGCTCACTTTGTGATAATTTTAGTTACCATTAGCGAAATAATTTTTGCAGGCGCATCAGCTAATACAATTTAACTAATATTTTACCTGTTTCTACTTATTCCACTTTTAATTTGAAATCAAATAATTATACCATGTTCAACTTCCAATCAGCATAACTATATCTTGACTAGCAATTAATCATCCTAAACTTATACAATCTCTTACTTTGAATATGGCCCTCTGTGTAAAAATGACCATTCTCGTTGTAACATTTGTTACATAATTATTTTGAAAATTATATTATTCCAATCTTCTTGAAATCAGTAATTTCAACAGTCCTTGCCATTCTGCTTTTCAAACATAGAATTAAGCCAAAACGAATAAATATTTCTCATTAGCATATTCAGAATATAGGTGTGAATTATTAAAATATTTTAAAACGCTATATAACAATTTAACTGATAAAGAACTGAATATTGCGTTGCACATAGGATACTAAGCACCTTTTCAAAATTTATGTTGAAAAAGAAATACAGCATCTGTTTAAACGTGGACTATGCAAGTATGTGATAAGCATATCAATGCTGACAATAAAATTTTAAGTAAAAATAATCATTATGAAACGAAGCCTTAAGAATTTAATAGGTTTTACAATCAGTGCAATCGATGGTGAAATAGGTAAAGTAAAAGAATTTTACTATGACGATGAAACATGGAAAATCCGCTATTTAGTTGTAGAATCAGGTAGTTGGCTATTTGGCAGAAACGTACTTATCGCAACGAACGCAATTTTAACACCTGATTGGATGAATAATATTCTCCCGGTAAATCTTTCAAAGGAACAAGTAAAAAACAGTCCATTTATAGATACGGAAAAGCCTATTTCGCCTAAACAGGAACTGGCGCTATATACCTATTACCCATGAAGTAGTTATTGGATAATTGGTTTCTACGCAGACGGAATGCTATTACCAGTATCAATGTATGATTCCGTTCTCATTAATAATGATCATGCGATTTCCAAAGAGATAAAGGGTAACGCATATTTAAGAAGCACTAAAGACGTAAGCGGCTACAACATCAAAGCTTCCGATAGAGATATTGTACAGGTAGAAGATTTTCTGGTTGATGATGGTAATTGGAAAATTTATTTTATGGTGATAGATGCGAGTAATTGGTTGCATAATCAAAAAGAATTTTTATCTCCAAAATGGATAAAGGAAATAAAGTGGGAAACATCTGATGTTATCATCACCGCTTCAACAGAACTTGTCAAAAACAGTTATGAATATGACAGAAGCCAATCTGTAAATGAAACTTAAGAGCAAAAACTTTACAACCCTTATTACGGACTGGTTTGGCATTCCATGTAGTCATAGTGCGGAATTGTTAAAAGAAAATTGCGAAGAAGATATCAATTAGCAGTAAAGAAATTAAATCAAATGAAAAAAAGAAAACTCCCAATGAAACTGAAAAGGCAAAACCAGTTGCTGTTAAAATAAAATTAAATGTATCGGTGGTGGGTAATCCAATGATTCATTAACAGAAGAAGAAATAATCAGGTTGAACTTAGTGTTTCAATTTTCGGAAACAAAAATAATTTTTATTATAAAAACATGACAATAACATTTTTGGATATTATTAAGAGTGATAAACCTACTTTAGTTGACTTTTTTACTGAATGGTGCGGTCCCTGCAAAATGATGAAACTTATATTGGCTGAGTTAAAAACTTCTGTTGGAGAAAATGCAACCATCTTAACAATTGATCTGGATAAAAATCCACAAGTAGCAAGCACTTATCAAATTCAGGGTGTTCCAACATTAATAATTTTCAAAAACGGTAAAATTAAATGGAGGCAATCAGGAGTGGCTTCAACCAATCAACTTCAAAAACTTATTCTTCAACACTTAAATTAATTTAACTCTACTTATTATGCTTATTCAATTTAACTCAGACCATAATATAACAGGAAGCGAAAAATTAAGCGCACCTTTAGAAGCCTTGCTATCAGACGAATTAAGCAGGTTTGGTACATGGCTGACTTTTTCAGACAGGTTAAAAATAGATTTTATATCTTAACCTCAATGAAAAACGCATATGAAAAAATCAAAATTTACGGAAGAACAGATTATTGCCATTCTTAAGGAACAAGAACAGGCAAACATGAAAGTATCGGACATTTGCCGCAAACATGGCATATCCGATCAGACATTTCACAAT
>JANOBN010000104.1:0-3535 GCA_031411675.1 Bacteroidota bacterium
TCGTGGGTCACGAGATAGTCGTACGCCTTCGCCGCCAGCGTGACCAGGATGACCGAGATCGGCATGGCGTCCCGAATCTCCTGAGGCATGCCGCGGAAGTGGCTGTCGCGGTGCACTTTGAGGAGCTGCACGATGCGGCGCAAGATGTCGTCGATAGCCACTGGCGTGTCCGGCACCGGGTCGATCTGCGCGTGGTCCATCGCGGCCTTCAAGAGAACCATCTTCTGGAACTCGAACCGCTTGGCGGCAATGGCGCAGAACCAGGCAATCAGGTCTTGCGGGTTCGACGGCGACCAGACGTGAGCCTTGTCGCGCACCCGGAGGTCGGTACCCGTGATGCCGAGGCTCATCGGGATCGCGGGCGTGACGTCTAGATAGAACGCGAAGCCCGGATACTGCAGGCGCCAGCAGCGATTCTTCGGGTACGGCGCACCTGCATCGGGATCCGCCCCCTCCAACGCGTCGCCGAAAGCAGCGAAGAACTGCTCCGACTCCCGCAGGTTGGTGAAGCGCGGCGAGCTGAGCTTGACGACGACATCAAGGTCGAACTTCTGCGGCCCGTAGCCCGCCACCGTCGTCTGCGTCGCCATCGAGCCTTGGGCGAGCATATGCACGTCGGCCTCGCCAACGCCGAGCTTTCTGGCAATGTGGTGCCCCAGTTTCTCGTACTTCTCGATCGCCTTGAGCCGCCTTTCCCGCGGCAGTTCCAGCTTGTGCAGCAGCCCTACGATGAGCTTCTCCCACTGAGCCTCATCACGACGAGCCGCCAGGGCTGCGATGACACGCTTGGAGAGCTTGTTTTCCTTACTCATGAGTTCCCTCTTGGTGTCACGGATTGAGATCAATGCACTCGCCGGTGGGCTCGTGACGCGCCTCCCGACGACTGATGCGAATGGTTTCTTCGAAACCCTTTGAGCTCTGGACCGTCTCGTAGACGACGATGGTCGCGTGATGTCGCGCTTGCAGCTTCTGCCCCAACTTCAGGCAGGCACTTGCTGGGGCACCGACAAACAGATGCACCGTTTCAACCTTCCACTGGTCTTGCAAGACCTTCAAGGCTTCGTCCACGCACAGGCCGAAGGCGACCAGGTCTTCCTCGCGCGCAATGGCATCGTGGCCTTGGCGTGCCGCCTGTATGTGCACCGTGGGCACGCCGGCTGTCGGGACGCGATCGTCTGTGATGTCGAAGGTCAGGCTGACCCGCAGGCATGCCTCTCCTCCTTGCTGGCCGGCGCCCAGTGCCGTTGACCGGAATTCGTTTGCGCTCGCCCCTGCTGGCCAGAGCCACCGATTCTTCGGAGCGTTCCTAAACGGCTGGAAGACCGTCACGTTGGCTTTGTCGCCAATGACACGGCCGGCCAGCACGAGGACCGACGTACTGGAGAGCGGGAACAGCACAAGGCGTTCTGGCGCCTGTTCGTCGCTGCTGGTGCCCTCCAACAGGCCACGCAATGCGATGGTCGACTGCCGCAGCCCTCGCATAACCACAGACCAATACGCAGCATCGTGAGGGTCGGGCAGTTGACGCGGAATGGACACCAGCGCCTGGGGTGATTTCTCGTCAGCCCGAATGCCATGCGACCAGAGGGCGCCATCCATTTCTGCATGGGTCAACGGTGGATGGACCTGCCCCGTGATGCTGGCGATCAGACTGATGGCCCGTGCACGCGGGTAGGCCAGCGTGTCCAGCAACCGCCGAGTGGCCGCCACACTGCGTTCGCGCATGGAGTTGAGGTAGTCGACCGAGTACTTGTCGGACTCGACGCGATCAATCGTGCGATGACACTTGTCGCAGAGCAGCAAGATGTTGTCGGGGTCGTTGGCCAGCTTCCCCGACTGAACGGGGTCGCCACGAGGCCCATCAGGCGACGCGGCGACGATGTGCGCCAAGTAGCTGAAGTTGCCAGACGCCGTCGCGCCGAGGTGAGTGCGCAGGTCTTCGGCACACCCGTCCATCTGGCAACGCCAGGCGGCGCGATACAGCACCTCCTCCTTGACCGGCGCCGTGATGCCTCCTGCTCGGCCGCGACCCTTGCGGCCTTCGGGGAGTCCGCAAGCAGCGAGCGACGCATCCAGCCATGCTTGCAGCGCTGACTTGTTGAGCGCTTTGGCTGAGACAGACGCTGTTTCCGGCTCAGTGTTCCTTGGTGCGTTTGGGACCGAAGCCAGCAAGACCCGCAACCCGCGCCTGGCAGTCGCCTCGTCGGCGCACTGCTGACCGAAGTCGCCGCAGCCTACCTGCTGCCACTGGGCCGAAGCATCCGCCGGACGTGCCAACACTGCGGAACTACCCTGGCGAGTAACAATCAGCAGCTCCGACTTGCCAGATCGCGCGACCGACGTGCCAATCGCTGCCGCGAGCTCAGCATCGTTCAAGGCAGGCGCAGTTACGTTGGTCATATTTGCTGGATGAATATACAGTATTGTCTAGGGTTTTCACTTGGTTGGGCTCGTAGCAGTCGGTCGCAGCCTGGGAAGAAGTGGGTGCCCTACTGTTGTATGAGGTGTGCCCGCCAAAAACGGACAACGCGACCCTGTCCGGTTTCGTCGGCAGCCCCGCATACATCTGTGGAGCAGGGGGCGGCGCATGAAGAGGACTTCAAAGTGCTGGACGACGAGAACACCGACAGAAAGTACGCAACGCCGTCTGACGTTCAGGCGGCGATCGAGCAGCTTGGGCTTTCACCGCGCCACAAGGTGTACCGGGCCGCGCGTGTGCTCATGAGCGGGTCCGAGTTCCAGAATCCCTGGGAACTGCTCAATGAGGCCGTGAAGCGCTGCATGCAGGCGGCCGTTGACCGGGAGCAAGGGCGTCCCTGGCCGCTGGACGTGCCCTTCGAGGCCTACTTGATTAAGTCAATGGAGGGTCTCGCGAGCGACTCGCGCGACTCCTGGTACCAGCGCAACCACGTCGCGATTGAGGCGATGGCCCTGGAAGGCCAGTCGGCCGACGATGTCCTTGGCGAGTTGGACAGGCACGTTCCATCCGTGGAAGGCACGCTCATCGAGGTCGAAGAGCGCGGTCAGCGCGAGGACGAAGCCGAGGCGAACATCGCCAGAATCAAGTCGCACTTCGCGAACAAGCCGGCGGTCACCAATCTGATTGAAAGCAAGCTGGCCGATCTCAGCGCCGCTGAAACTCGCGAGATGTTCGACATGACGCAGACGGAGTACGACAGTGCTCATCGTGCGTACCGGCGCGGGCTGGAACGGTTGTTCGCCGATGGAGGCAAGCCATGACGAAGCTCAAGCACGCCAATGAATTGGCCGCGCTCCGGCGGCTCGCCCTAGAGGACGTTCTTCAGGCTAGTGAGGCTGACCTTCGCGAACAGGCTCAAGAGGAAGGCCTCGATTTCAACGAGCTAGCCGAGAAGATTCGTTCTTCCATGCGCGAAGCGGCCGCCAGCGTGCTCCGCGAGCAGCTCGTGAAGAACAGAGCGCCGGCGTCCACTCAGCGGCCAGCGGCCAAGCGCCCTCCTCTTGAACGCATCAAGGAAGCCATTCGAGAGGTCTTTGCCCGAGAGCCGGGGCTTCG
>JANOBN010000105.1:0-5250 GCA_031411675.1 Bacteroidota bacterium
ATTGTGAAATGTCTGATCGGATATGCCATGTTTGCGGCAAATGTCCGATACTTTCATGTTTGCCTGTTCTTGTTCCTTAAGAATGGCAATAATCTGTTCTTCCGTAAATTTTGATTTTTTCATATGCGTTTTTCATTGAGGGTAAGATATAAAATCTATTTTTAACCTGTCTGAAAAAGTCAGCCATGTACCGATGCACCACTGCTTGTTTACGCACTACTGTTTGATAGATGTAAAACTGCTCGTTAACCACTCAAAGCCCCCTTTTTAAAAATTTCTTTTAATCTTTATGTTATGCGCTGCCTTGCTGTTCGTTCGGAGCACAACTGTTTGAAGTGCCGATAATGTTTGTTCAAAGCTGTTTACAATCATGGCGCTGTCTTTATGATTTTTATGAATGTGGAAATGTTCCAGTCGGGTAAGTGCTTTTATATCTAACAAGCGTAAATTCTTTTTCTACAATAGTGGCTGAATTATTTTCCAAATAATAAACAGTAAGTTTCAAATGTTTGTTCTTGTCAATAATGTCAAGCAAATTTTGTCCAACAAAAATATATTCTCTTTCATTACGAATTTCTTTTAATGTTAGGGTGTCCATTGTTTCTACAAACCTCAATTTAACATTAGTGATTTTAATTTTTTTATCAGATTTAATTCCTTCCAAATAATTGAAATAAAATCCTTCACCCCAACTGTCAGGAGTATAGGTTCCCACTACAAGCATGTCACCATCCTTTTTACAACTTAGAATATAACCGTCTTGCTTAACATACTCTTGTTTCTTGTCAATGCGGTATGAAATTGCTGTGTAAAAATGACAACTACAAAAGAGTAAAAGTAAGAGTCCAAGAAAAATGTATTTATTCTTTAACATTGTCTTTGTATCTGTTAGTTTCTTGCAGACTAATTTTCATTACGAATGTGATTGTAAATTTCGTTTTTTATCTCCGAATAATTTTCGTATTGGTCTTCGTTAAATGTAATCAGTCGTCCGTCCAGCAATTCAATTTCTAATTCATGATAACCTGCCGTTCGTCCTGCCCCTTGGCGGTGAGTGATTATTTTTGTAATTGTGTTTTTAATGTCAGCAAATTGAACAATAGATATTTTCTTGGTCACTAAATACTTTACAGTTATTCCATTGTCCGATACAGTCAGTTGCTTTATTTCATCAAAGAGAAATTTGGCGAAGAAAAAAAGGTATGACACAATTCCAAAGCAACCAACCCAAAACAAAATACTTCTAAAATCAATTTTACCATTGTCAAAACAAAAGCGAAAGCAAATTCCGATTAAAACAAGTCCACCAACATATTGAATGAGTTGTCTAATCCAAAAACCAGTTCTAAACCTTGATGTTAAAATCATCTATTGTCGTTTATCGGTAGTTTGACAAAGTTCGTTTCTTGCAGTAAGGTTGGAGTTTGCAGTGTCGCCATAAGGTTGCGCATAACGAAGAAGGGATTAAAGAAGTTTTTAAAAAGGGGGATAAGATGCACAACTGTTTGTTTACGCACAACTGTTTGATAGAAGTAAAACTGTTCGTTAACCACTCAAAGCCCCCTTTTTAAAAATTTCTTTTAATCTTTATGTTATGCGTTCGTGCTACTCTGCCCACGAAACTGTGTCGGTCAAGGTTTGCAGTCATGTTGTTCATTGCTCTTTACAATTTTGTTTGTCACAAGTTTATTAAACCAATTGTTTACTTACAATTTTTCTAAGTTGCGGAACAACTTCCAATTCAAACCAAGGATTTTTCTTCTGCCAAATTTTATTTCTCGGAGATGGATGAACCAATGGCAAATACTTTGGTAAAAACTCACGATAGTTTTTTACATTCTCTGTCAATGTTGGTTTGAACTTATCTCCCAGATAAAATTTTTGCGAATACTGTCCGATAAGCAGAGTGAGTTTTACATTTTTCATTTTTGCTAAAAGTTGATGATGCCAAAGTGGTGCACATTCAGGTCTTGGTGGTAAGTCGCCTGTTGCACTTTTACCCGGATAACAAAAACCCATTGGCATTAGTCCAAATAATTTTGTGTCGTAAAATTGTTCCTTGTCAACGCCAAGCCACCTTCTCAATTCGTTTCCACTTTGGTCGTCCCACGGAACTCCACTTTCGTGAACCTTCTGTCCGGGTGCTTGTCCGATGATTAAAATTTTACTGTCCTTGCTTAAAGAAATAATAGGTCGTGGCGAATTAGGTAGATAGGATTTACAGATTGTGCAAGCGGTTACTTGGTTGATTAGCTTCCTCATTGGCGGTAGTGATTTGCTTTTATATTCTTACCTGCAAGTTCAACCGTCTGCTCAATTCGTTGTTGTCGTGTCTCTGCTTTTTTTGCGTTCAATATCCATTCAAGAATAATCCGTTTTGATGATGGTGGAAATGCCTGAAAGTTTATTAATGCTGTTTTGTTTTTGTCTAACAGTTTTTGAAGGTCGGGTGGAATGACAGAATTCTGCACATCAACTAAAGCTGTCCAAGTTCCTGTTTTTTTTGCAAGGTCAATCATTGCTTGTCCTGTTGCTGTCATTAAACCTTGCTTAACCATTTCGTTTGCTCTTTCACGATTTAATTTACTCCAATTACTTTTTGGTTTGCGTTGTGCAAAGAACTGATATTTGCTTTCTTCATCCCTTTTGTGTGCAACACTGTCTATCCAGCCAAAGCAAATGGCTTCTTCAACTGCTTCGTCATAATAGACACTTTTTGTTTCACTCTTTTTATGATAGATAATAAGCCAAACAGATTTTTCTGATTGGTAATTTTTTTCCAACCACTTCCGCCAATCTTTTCTTGTTTTGGCGTAAAAAGTTTTTATGCCGTCTTTAGTTTTCAAAGTCATTGTTGTATCTGTTCATTTCTTGCACTGTCGGTTGATGTTAGTTGGTCGCCAAAGCATGACGCATAACGAAGAAGGGATTAAAGAAGTTTTTGAAAAGGGGGATTAGAAGCACGACTGTTTGTTTACGCACAACTGTTTGATAGAAGTAAAACTGTTTGTTAACCACTCAAAGCCCCCTTTTTAAAAATTTCTTTTAATCTTTATGTTATCCGTTCGTGCTACTGCTCGTTCAAGGCACAACTGTTTGAGGTTCGCACCAAAGTTTGTTTCTTGTGTTATTGTTCGTTTGAAACAAGAGCAAAGCCATAATGTTCTTTCGGTGTTTTACCATTTGGAATTTCATTGTATGCTTGGAAGAAAACAAATTTCTTTCCCTTCTCAATTCCTGGAAACAAAGTTCCGATTACTTTTTTCAACTCCTCATTTTCTTTTTTCAAAGCTACTGTATCTTTCAAATCAATTTTTGAAATGTAAGCCACCATTGGAAAAATTCCGTCATGCATCGGCTTTGGACTTATGTTATAAATCTGTGGATTAGTTTTCACTTGTTCAACTTTCATTGGCAACGGAAATTTATCATTTGCTTCTTTAAAAACTTTTTGAGCAAACTCTTTCATCTCAGGTTCTTTCTGGTATTGGAAAAGTTGTTCAGCAGGTGCAGCCGTTTGTTGAGCCATTACCATATTATCAACCGCATCAATTATATTTCCTTTCGCATAATCTTCTTTGGCTTGCTTGTAAAAGTCAACGGCAGTTTTTCCAAAGTAAGAGTAGTCGCCAATTTTCAAAACATTCATTTTCCAATCATCTCCGTATTTACCGTAAATACAAGTAATCAATTCTTTGTTAGCGATGCCGTCACTAATTACAAGAGAAATGTAAGTGTCTTTGGTCAATGATTCAAAGTTTACTTTGTAATCATACTCTCCTGAAACTCCTTTGAAAACTGTTCCAATTGAGCCAACATTAGTAGTGTTTGTTTTATATTCATCAAGCAATGAATATTTCGTTGACTCAAAAGAGCCGTGAATCTTCGCAACAAAAGCATCTAATTCAGCACCCGATTTTTCTTTTAGTTTGTCTGAAAAAATCTCTTTGAGTTTTTGAGGATTGTTTTCATTAAATGCTTCAATCATCTTGTCATTAAGAGCTTTGATTTGTGCCCTTGATTCAGCATCAATGTGGTCGTTCCAATTTGAGCTTCCAACTGAACAGCCCAACAAGAGTGTCAGTCCGATTAAAAGTACGTTGTGAAATTTTCGCATTGTCATAATTGTTTTTGTGTTTGTTAATTTCTTGCAGTCAGTTTCAAGTTAGCAGTGCAGCCAAAGCATGACGGATAACGGAAATCGGGATTAACGAAGTTTTTAAAAATAGGGAATAGAAGTTCAATTGTTTGTGCTTGTTCAAATGTTACTTAGTAGTTCAAATGTTTGTACTTGTTCTCAATGCCCTATTTTTAAAAATTTCGTTAATCTTTTTTGTTATCGGATGTGCTTTCTCGCGGAAGTATTTGTTTTGAACTACTGCACAATTATTTTTTGAGTAAAGGTTTTTACTCCATCAGACACTTTCATTAAATATATCCCGCTTGGAAAATTTTCAAGATTGATTTCTGATTTTGAAGTATTGAAAACATCTTCATTAAAAATATTTCTTCCTAAAGCATTTGAAATTTGAATAGTTGCCTTTTTTACAATTGTTTTAAATTCAATTGAAATGTTTTCTGATGATGGATTTGGGTAAACTTGAAAAGAATTGTTTAATGTCATTTCTGGAATATCAGTTGAGCTGCAATAGCTTGAAACATAGTAATTCAAATTGGAGTTTGTAAAGCCACCGGCAGAGTAAACACAACCAGAAGTATCGGTGCAAATTGTATAAATATAGTTATTAGCAGCTAAACTATTTAACCCGCCAACTTCACTCCAGTTAATTCCATCATATTTTGCAACATAATATTTCCCGCTTGAATTCTTAAACTGACCTGATGTATATACATTGCCTGCTACGTCTGAAAAGACACAAGCGATAGAACCATTCGCTGCTAATGAATTTGTACCACCTAGCTCAATCCATATAGTTCCATTAAACTTTGCTACATATCTGTTAAGTCCATTATTAAAACCGCCAACAGCATATATATTTCCATATATATCACTGCAAATTGAAATTATTTCTCCATTTGCAGCCAAACTATTCACTCCACCCAATTCGCTCCAACTTGTTCCATCATATTTGGCTACGTAGCGATTACCACTGCCATTGGTAAAATCACCTGCTGCATAAATATTTCCTGCTGGGTCAGTACAAATTGAATAAATGTTGCTATTTGCGGCTAAGCTATTCACTCCACCTAATTGACTCCAACTAGTTCCATTGAATTTTGCAATATGAT
>JANOBN010000106.1:0-2333 GCA_031411675.1 Bacteroidota bacterium
ATACAATGTTTGTTGCGCGCCTAATACGAAATTAGGACAATGGCAAAAAAAAAGCTCATGAATTTCATGAGCTTTTTTTATTGTTAAGAAAGATTATTGAACTACTATTCTTATTTTCTGAACACTTTCACCTGAAGTTAATTGTAAAGTGTAAATTCCTTCTGCAACTCCTCTTACGTCAAGTTGAAGTTGATTGTTTTGAATGTTGGCATCACGAATTTCATTCATTACAGTTCTGCCGGTTGCATCAATTAATTTTATATCCAGGCTTTGATTAAACTTACTGTCGAATACAATATTTAGTACATCAGTTACCGGATTCGGATAAGCATTAAGATTGGAAATTGACGCATCTTCTGATCTGGCACAGAAATTAATACTTATTCCATTTAATATTCTAACATTAGAAGTTCCGCAACCATTGCTTGCTCTAACAGTAACAATTTGTCCCGATGCAGGAACAGAAGAATATTGAACTGTTATTATTTTGGTTCCCTGACCTGAAGTGATTGGCGCCGGTGATGTCCATATATAATTTGTTGCACCTTGAACAGATGTTACCTGATACGTTTGAAGAGAGCCTGTACATACATTAACCAGTCCACTAATAGCTACTGGGGCAGCTGGGGCAGCAATCACACTGATACTTCTTGATAAGCCTTGTCCACAACCATTCACAGCCGCTGCAGTAATCGTCCCGGAAGTAAATCCGGAATAATTAACTACAATAGAAGAGCCATTTGTTGATCCGTCAATTGTTGCTCCTGCCGGAACAGTCCATACATATCCTCCAGTTTCACCGGCTACCGGAGCAGCAGTATATGTAACACTTTGTTGATTACATAATCCGGTAGTTTGACCTGTAATTGATGCAGGTGCCGGAAGTACGTTAAGGTTTATTGTACGAGAACGCACAAGGCTAATTCCGCAAGCATTGGCTGCTTGTACTGATAATGCTCCTCCTGTGAATCCGGAATTAAACATTACTGATACAACATTTTGATTGGTTGGACCAACTATAACAGCATTGGCAGGTAATGTCCAAACGTAGTAAGCTGCTCTTGAAACGGGATTGATGGAATAGTTAAATACATCTCCCTGACAAGCTTTTGTATTTCCGCTAATAGAACCAGGAGTAACAGGGGCTGTCTGTTGTACAGAAACTGTCAAACAGGAAGGGCTGCTGTTTCCGCAAGTTCCTCCATTATATGCAGTAACGCATATTGTACCTGATACACCAAGATGAATGGCTAAAGGATTATAATACAAAGTAATTGAATTAGTTCCCTGGCCTGATACAAGTGTTGCTTCTGAAGGTATTGTCCAATTATAAGAAACAGCTCCCGGAACCGGATTTACGGAATAAGTAAATTGAGTTAATGCAACAGGATTACAAATTAATGTATTGCCACTTATGTTTCCCGGTACAATTGGATCCGGAATAAATGTAACCATCATCGTATCTTTTGAAGCAGTACATGGGAATGAACCGTTAGCGGTAAGTACCAATTTTACACTTCCCGCAATTTTATCTGCTGCTGATGGTTGATAAGTGGCATTTAAGTTAGATGCATTCGGAAGGAAAATTCCTGAACCGGTAGAGCTCCATGCTGATGATATAGTGCCGCCTGAAATATATCCATTTAATGAAACCGTTGCAGAAACACATATAAGTTGATCCATTGAAGCATTAGCAACCGGCGGATTAACACAAACGCATCCCTCATCAATTAGGCCGTCGCAGTCATCATCAATTCCATTGCCACAAACTTCATTTCTTCCTGGGTTAACGAAGAAGTTATTATCGTTACAATCAGTATTATTCAAAGAAGTATTGGAAGGTTGTGTACATGCTATAACAACAGTAGTTGAACCATATCCATCATTGTCATTATCTGCATAATAGGTGTTTTCAACAGGCATATGATAAACACCGAATAATGGGTCACAGAAATCATATGTGCAAGGGTTTCCATCATTTGGATTTACCGCTTGATGAGATGGACCTGTTATTGGATTGCAAGCATCGGTGGTACATGCATCATTATCATCAAAACTTATAGGAGTGTGAAATACTCCGGTGATAGGATCACAACCATCAGTAGTACAAACGTTGTTATCATTTGTATTTACTGCATTGTGGAATACTCCTGTGATAGGATCACAACCATCAGTTGTACAAACGTTATTATCATTTGTATTTACTGCATTGTGGAATACTCCGGTGATAGGATTACAACCATCAGTTGTACAAACGTTATTATCATCAACACTAATTAGAGTGTGAAATACACCAGTGCTAGGATTACAAGCATCAGTTGTGCAAACGTTAT
>JANOBN010000107.1:0-10783 GCA_031411675.1 Bacteroidota bacterium
ATTGTATCCTAATCCTGCAACCAATAGATTGAACTACATGTGTAATTTAACTGAAGGGAAAAAAGGTTACTTTGAACTAAAAAATTCCATAGGTAGTACTGTCTTAATTCAGATGATAAGAAATAATTCTAATGAAATTAATATTGAAAAGCTCAGCAGCGGTATATACTATTATATTGTAAAAGTGCATGATGCAATTGTTGATAAAGGAAAACTTGTAATTAGTAAGTAACATCTGAAGCAAGCACGGAAAAATGAAATCTGATTTAATTCTTATAACGATCAAATATCTACTGTTATTTATTCTTTTACCATCCTTCTGCATTTCTCAAAACCGTAATTCAATTTGGGTTTTTGGAGATAGTGCTGGTATTGACTTTACAGTCCCAACTAATCCAATACCTATAACTTCGGGTATGGATGGTAGAGGTAGTTGTGCTTCTATTGTAATCTCACTAATGACGTTATTAATCAACTCTAATAAGTAGATAGTTTATCTCTTTTAGCACAGCTCTGACACTGTATTGTTGCAAGTGCTTGGTTATCATGAAAAGAGCAGTAAACAACTTGTTTGCCTCCGCTTTTTCTTTGACTTTTTTTGTTTTTCTTTGAACAGGCAAACTTTTATAGCCAAATCAATTCATGACCCGATTACTTAATTTATATAAAGAATCTTTTTCCGGCATACAAAAGAATGTATGGATATTGTCCGTTGCAATGTTCATCAACAGAAGCGGGTCGATGGTGCTGTTGTTTGCTTCACTTTATTTTACAAAGGACCTGCATTTCTCCATAGCTCAGGCCGGATTGGTGATGAGTTTTTATGGAGCAGGAAGTATTCTGGGGTCTTATATGGGAGGATGGCTTACAGACCGGAAGAATTTGTTTTATATTATGTTTTTCTCTTTAATTAGCAGCGGACTTATTCTTTTGTTGCTGCTTGTTGCTAAATCTCCATTATGGATAGGAGCAATTATCTTTTTCTATGCCCTTGCCGCAGATATGTTTCGTCCGGCAAACTCCAAAGCAATTGCATCTTATAGTACAAAAGAGAATTTAACACGTTCCGTTTCATTAGTGAGGCTGGCCATCAACCTTGGTTTTTCAGTAGGACCGGCAATCGGAGGTTTTATTGCATTGTACCTCGGGTATAAATGGCTTTTTGTTATAGATGCTTTTACCAGTTTTGCCGCAGCGGGAATGTTATATATTTATCTTCCTAAAACAACAATAGCAAAAACTACACACGATCATGCAGTTTTAAATGATAGCAGCACATCAGCCTATCGCGACAACACTTATTTGCTGTTTATTTTACTGGTTGCTTTTTATGGAATATGTTTTTTTCAGTTGTTTGCCAGCATTCCGCAATATTTTGCCAAAGTATGCAATTATAAAGAAGATGTAATTGGATTATTGCTTGCATTAAACGGATTGTTAGTCGTAGTAATTGAAATGCCATTGATTACCGTTCTTGGCAAAAAGCAAAAAGTGTTTCCATACATTATTACAGGAGCCATTTGTATACCTGTTGCCATGTTGATTTTACATCTGGGACAAGGAATAATTATCTGGGCAGTTTTTTATACGATCATCATTACGCTATCAGAAGTTTTCGCCATGCCATTTATGATGAACTATGCACTTTCTCGTCCTAAGAAGGAACGTCAGGGTCAATATTCTGCTTTATATTCTATCTCCTACGGAATTGCAAACATCGGAGCACCATTAATTGGTCTTGGCATTGCTGATCGTTATGGATTCGACGCCATGTTTTATTTTTTTATTGGACTTGGACTTTTAGTTGCTATGGGGTTTGGTGTGCTTCAAAAAATCTCTTCATAAAAAAGGACTAAAATGATTTTTAGCAACCAATAGGAAGGTAAAATGTAGAGTTAAAATTTATTAATTTGCTTTTGTCAAAAAGTTAGACATGCAGGTTGAAAAGGAGTTCAATTTTTTTTAAAACAGGGCTTGAAGCTGATTGCGGATTCAATCTTAAAATGTATTAACATAAGTCAATCAACAAAGAACTATAGAGATGAGGATTAATAACAGATTTTCACAATTCGTAAAACCGGTTATAAAATCTAAGTGCTTGTTAATATGGTAATCTACCGGAAAAACGTTATAATTACTTCAGATAATCGTACGCTAAATTATACGATAAAATATAAATCAGGCAACATATTATTTTTTTAGTATTCGGAATAGAAGCGCCAGATATAAAGAACGGGAATAACGGATTATTAAAGGGGAAAGGAAAATTATCATCAGGCTGTTAATGGATAACTGAGGAAACAGACTCCAGTGCCATAAAGGAAACATCCAGAGCTCATTTACTATGATCATGCCTACTGTAAGTCCGTAACTAACATACATTGCACCAAAATAGTAACCCGGTTCGTTTTCCAGATCGAATTTACAATGGTCGCAATAGCGTGGCATATCAAACAATGTTTTAAGATGATATGGATTCGGGTTTTTAAAAAGATTACCTATGCCACATCTTGGACATTTCAACTTCAATGCATTTATTATTAAACTCATTGAGCAAAGGTGATAAAGTAAAGTCCATTAAAAAAGGGAAGTGAATCATTCACTTCCCTTTTTTAATTAAAACGGTTATATTATTTTCAGATCACTGATAAACGATAGCGATTAACGCCTTTATCGGTTCTGATCTCCAGAATGTAAACACCCTTATCTCTTCCTGACAAATTCATATTGCCACTATAAGAAGTGCCTACTCTTTCTGTTTTGCTTTCCAGAAGTTTACCCTGAATATCAGTCAGAATAAATGTTGCATCAGCATTTATTGCACCATCAATAGTTACAGTAAATAAACCATCAGAAGAAGGATTCGGATAAATATTTACCGAAGCATTCAATGCTGATTCATTGATACCTGTTATATCTGCAATGTTGATGTTATCCAGATATAAATTATTTCCGGAAGCGCTGATGTTTACAAATTTAATGCTGACTGTTTGTCCAATATAAGCAGCTAGATTAAGCGTATCATTTCTCCATTGTGTACCTGCTGTAGGAATAAAAGGTTGAAAAGTATTTACTGTTGTTGCTAATTGAGCGCCTTGCTTTAAATAACCTGATGGAGTATAGGTAACACCGCAATCAGTACTGATATCAATACGCAGTCCATCATTTGCAAAATTGTTAGCACGTGCATATGCAACATCAAACGTCATCTTTGGACTTAATGCAGCTCCAAGATTAACTTCAATACGGGCAAATCCATCCTGACCACCAACCGGTGCATAGTCAAAATTGTTGATATAAGTTGCATTAGTTGTTACTCCGCTGCGTCCGATGATATTAAATACCGGCTCCCATGTTATAGGGTTACCTGCTGATTCTATTCTCCATCCTGCAGGAGGCCAGGTTGCACCCTGAAAATCTTCCGTTAATGTGATAGATGCAGGAGAAACCACGTTTATGTAAGAACTCAGACTTAATGAATCAACACCAAAAGCGTTGGAAGCATTTAATTGCACGGAGTATGCTCCGGTTGCACTAAATTGTACTTGTGGATTTTGTGAAGCAGCAGTTGTTCCGTTTACATATGTAAATGTGGCCGGTGTAATTGTCCACTGCCATCCTGTAGGAGTGAATGTGCTCTTATCAGTTAATGTTACCGTTGACCCAACACACACAGAAGTATAATTTGCTGCAAATGCCGGAACAGGAGGAACGTTTGTTTCAATGATATTAATATCATCAAGTGCAAGATCACTTTGTGCGCCGGCGCCGGTTATTCCTCTGAAACGAATAGTGATAATCTCACCTGCATAAGTAGCAAGATTTACGGTAGCAAGCTGCCATGCATTTGGCTGATTACCGATAATTGGCGTCATTACATCGTTCACCCATGTTCCATTAGCAAGAATGTCAACATGTAATTCACCCATGGTTGCACCAAACATATGATACCAGAAGCTTAATTGAGGACCGGTGATAGTAGTAAGATCAATACAAGGAGTTAATAACTCTGAACGTTTCCCAAAACAAACCGATGCTTCCAGATATATATATTGTCCGTTTGCAGTGCCGCTTGTGTGATCAGCATTCGGGCCGGAATTTGTAGTCGGTGTACCACCTGCATTTACACGGAAGTCAATATCGTCCTGTGCCAGATTATCTTCATTTAACCATCCATTACCAAGCGGGCAAATGGTTGCTTCACAGTCGTTGGCTGTACCACATAAAGTGTAGCTTTCAAAGTTTTCTATAAATGGCAGGGTAGCAAGTGTGCCGGCTATCACATTAGTGACAGACGTTGCTGTGTCATTATATATATTAAGATCGCCGGTAAAAGTGATCCATGAAACAATTGTATACGTACCAACAACAGAATAATCAACAGGAACCGCAAAACTATGAACAAGGCTACCACCGGCAAGTATGGTATCTGTTAAGTTATCCGTAACAACTGCTCCGCCGTTTAAACTATAGCTTACTGACATGTTATATATATCGCTTATTCCACCGTTCTCAATAAGTACACTTACCGGAAAGCTTGAATTTCCCTGACAATCAGACAAGGTCCCTGCAGATGGACTGAGAATAGTTGTTAACCCTGCATCTGCAGCAAGCGGGCAGTTAATAATACCGGGTTGCTTATTTATTGCATAGGCTCTTCTTCCTTTAGTTCCGGAGCCGGTATTAGCATCCACGCTAAACCAGTATTCCAGATTAGGATTTGTACCTGTTACTGTAAAGGAATTTGTGTTAGACGAACCAACATAATCCATTTTAGTACTTCCTAACATATATATATTATAACTAACAGCACCCGGAACTGAATCCCAAACCAGGCCAATACTGTCAATACACTGATAAGCAACTGTTAAATTCGTAGCAGTGCCGATGATGGCAAATAACGAATCACTAACTCCTGTAAATCCGCCACGGCTTACACGTAATAGAGCCTGGCCTGTAACAGTTGCAGGAACAGCCCAGTTATAATTCAGATTATTCTGACTCACGCTATTGCTTATCAGATTCCAGGTGGAACCTGCATCCGTAGAATATTCCAATGTAAAATTACCAAGTCCTTTAACTGCATCCCAATGAATTACTTCTGCTTCGCCGGGAACAAAACCTTCACCACCCTGAGGATAGGTTACTTTGATATCCTCCGTACGGAATTCATAAACTATATAATAAGTCTGAGGTCCGAATGGAATATTGAAACCATTTACATGTATAGTATAAGTACCCTGGAAACCTGCAGGAATAGAAACCTGCTCCATATTATTTAAACTATCAACACCTTTCACTGCAGGAGTGGCAAGATTAACAGCATTAGGTGTCGGGTCAAGTACCCATGGATTCCATGTAAAATTTATTGGATCTGTTACATACATATTAATATCATTTACCAATGCTTTTGCAGCACCCGGCGTTCCTTCCGGATCCTGCCAGTAGATCATCACACGTAATTCACTAGCTCCGGGAGGAACAATTATTGTATGCAGATTGTCTGCGCCCTGAGAAATACTATCTATGATATATCTTTCATCTTCCAGTGTTGTTAAAGCACGGTATGCATTAACACGGCCCCATCCATAAGTAAAATCCGGACCTTCATTTCCTAAATCTTCAGCACCATTTAAAAGCGCTGCTTTAATTAAACCGGAAGCAGGCTCTGTTCCGCTATGTAAACTTTTATAAGCCTGATATAACTGCGCAAAAACACCTGTAACACCGGGTGATGCAGCAGATGTTCCGCCACCAACCTGGTAAGTATTGTTTGCATCAGTTGATAATTGATCGCGGCCATTTGCACAGATATCCGGCTTAATTCTTCCGTCATGTGCAGGACCACGGCTGCTCGTTGCTTCTATAACATCCAGAGAATTTAAATCACCGCATGCTATAACATTTTTTCCTTGCTTATAACCGCCGGTTATCGTTCCCCATGTTGGACCTGCACCGTATGGATTTGCTGTACAACTTCCCTGTCCGTTATTTCCTGCAGAAAACATAAACTCAAATTGAGGATTCTGATAAATCAATTGATCACCTAATTGTGTTTCAACAGTATATTCATTACAGCCATTTGAATAGCTGGTGGATAAAAGCACCGTGCCTAATGAATCGTAATTGCTTACGGCATTAACTAAATGAGGATAACCATTGATATCATATACATGCAAATAAGCACCGGTTGCCATACCTTTAATTGTTGGATCTAAATTTCCGTTACCTACACAAATACCACTGGTCATGTCACCATGTGTACCACCTAAACCAACAAGATGATTTGTTAAACGTCCTGTAAAATCAATATGCGGTCCAACTTCACCGTCATCTGCTAAACCGATTACAACACCGGCTCCATCATAATGTCTGCCGGATGCATAATCACTGTTAATTACATTGGAACGATGCAGCGTACGGCCTTTGGTATCTTCCGGTAAAGAAGGAACCCCTGCCGGTGATATGTAAAATACCCACGCTTGTTCTGCTAATGATCGAACAGCATTTTCAGGAATACGTAACGTTACTGTTTGTATCGTTTTATTTTCAGAAATTTTTTCAAAAGCTGCACATGCTTTAAATGCTGATGCTTGCGGAATATTTTTATAATATTGAACAAGCACATCTACAAAGCCATTTACCTTTCTTGCATAATCAGGCGCTTCGCCAAGAAGACTGTGATTAATTTTCTGCACGGCATTTTGTTTTACAACAGCATGCACATTGTATTGCAGTAATTTCGATTTATCAAATGCAACCGGAATAGCAGTAACAAATGCTTTTTCCGGAAAATAATTTAATAAAACTAATCCTGCATTTGTAATCTCTGCTTTTTGTGCAGTTGTTGGTATCGCATTAAACTGAATAATACGATAATAAAATCCATTAAAAATTTCTTCTTGCAGAGGACTGCCTTCTGAAATAAATTGCTCCAGATTATTGGAGGTTTGCATGGTGCCGCTGTGCAACAACAGGCTGCTTTGTTGCGCGGTGCTGGTCAGCAGTGATAGACATGCTGCAAGCATAAGTAGTAATCGATTCATATTTTAGTTTTGAGTTTTTTAAGGACGATGAAGGTAGCTAAATAATGAAAGTAAGCTATCTTTTGTGCAAAAAAATGACAGAGATACTTTAAAGCAGGAAATATCCTCACTGCAAATACTATTTTTACACGCTATGGCCTGCATCTATATTGTCCCAACACCTATTGGTAACCTGGAAGATATTACCCTTCGTGCCATCAGAATATTGAAAGAAGCGGACATTGTACTCGCCGAAGACACCAGAGTGACCGGATTTCTGCTGAATCATCTTGGTATTCAGAAAAAGATTTGGGCACATCATCAACACAATGAGCATCAGGCGATTACTGAAATTGTTAAGCAAGTGGAGGAAGGCAAAAACATAGCCTTGGTAAGTGATGCAGGTACTCCGGGAATCAGTGATCCGGGGTTTTTACTGGTACGTGAATGCTTAAAAGCCGGCATTGAGGTAGAATGTTTACCGGGTCCCACAGCATTAATTCCGGCATTGGTAATGAGTGGTCTTCCCTGCGATCGATTTGTTTTTGAAGGTTTTTTGCCACAAAAAAAAGGAAGACAAACCAGGTTTCTGTCGCTGAAAGAAGAAGAACGGACGATGGTTTTTTATGAATCACCGTTCCGCCTCGTAAAAACACTGGAGCAAATGGCAGCACATTTTGGTGAAGATAGACATGCAAGCGTATCGCGGGAGCTCACCAAATTATTTGAAGAAAACAAAAGGGGAACGCTGAAAGAACTTGCCATTTATTTTTCACAAAAAAAAGTAAAAGGGGAGATTGTAATTGTTGTTGGTGGAAAAGTGAATGAAATAAAGGAAATTTTTGACGAAGACGAAGTAGTATAGATTTCAGTAAAGAATATGCCATTATAAAATTTAAAAACCTTTTTAAATTCCTTAAAATAATTAAATAAGAATATTGCAAATGTGAAATATATTACGCGCACCATCTGGATTTTATCGATTGTAAGTCTGTTAACAGATACTGCAAGTGAAATGCTTTATCCCGTTATGCCAATTTATTTAAAATCAATTGGCTTTTCTGTATTATTGATTGGCATATTGGAAGGAATTGCAGAAGCAACTGCAGGTTTAAGCAAAGGATATTTTGGTAAATTATCAGATGCTGCTGCAAGACGTGTTCCGTTTGTGCAAATTGGTTATTCCTTAAGTGCCATCTCAAAACCTATGATGGCAATATTCGTTTATCCACTGTGGATATTTTTTGCACGCACCATTGATCGTTTTGGTAAAGGCATAAGAACTGGTGCAAGGGATGCTTTACTGGCCGATGAATCAACTGTTGAAACCAGAGCGCGTGTTTTTGGATTTCATCGTTCAATGGATACTATTGGCGCTGTATTAGGACCCTCATTGGCATTAGTGTATTTATATTTTTATCCCGGAAATTATAAGATGCTTTTTTATATTGCATTTATTCCGGGCTTGCTTGCTGTTATTAGCTCGTTTTATCTGAAGGAGAAAAAAATAAAAACAGAAAAGAAATGGAAACCAACTTCTTTTTTTTCCTTTCTTAAGTACTGGAAAGATAGTCCGAAAAAATATCGTGAAGTGGCCATTGGCTTGTTAGTCTTTGCATTGTTTAATAGTTCTGATGTCTTTCTCTTATTAAGAGCAAAACAAGCAGGACTTGACGATACAATGGTAATTGGCATCTATATTTTCTATAACCTCATTTATGTATTGTGTGCATATCCTGCCGGCATCATTGCCGATAATATTGGACTAAGGAAAGTAATCATTGCCGGACTTGGATTATTCAGCATTGTATATTTTGGCATGACAGTTAACGGGAATATATATTATTTCTCCGGTTTATTTCTGCTTTATGGTATCTATGCTTCTGCAACAGAAGGAATTTCAAAAGCATGGATTGCTAACATTGTCGGCAAAAGTGATACAGCAACGGCCATTGGAACTTTTACAGGTTTACAAAGTATTTGTACTATGATTGCAAGTTCATTAACTGGTATCATATGGTATTGGTCAGGTTCCGGAACTGCTTTTATAATTACTGCAATTGGTACCTTAGGTGTAATGATCTATTTTTTGGGATTTGTAAGAAATCTTCCTTCAATGGACAAAATTTAGCATTATTTCCGTCTGAAAAAAGTGTGAAATATGTAACTTATTGAAGATTCATTGTAAATTAACTGGATATAGGATAGTCTACCTTTATCAAAGAGAATTAATCACTATTTGCTGGGCTTTAATAAAAGTGAATATAAAAAAGGAATCAATAACTTAATCAAAACAAGATGACAATTGCATGGTGGGCCGGAATGGCATTTATGGTTTTAGTAGTAGGTATGATTTACAAATTATATAAGCGAAAGTAGCAACAGGGATAATTTATTCATTATAAAGACCTTTAAACCGCTTTATTCCTGTAATTTAGATTTTTGCCCGGTTATTTTGATTACATTTACAATCAAACTCTAAAAAACAATATTTGAAATTACATATCAAATACATGCTCAGTGCCCGCTCCAAAATGGAGGTAAAGGAAGAATTTAAGAAACTAAACCTGCATTATGTTTTTGTGGAAATGGGAGAGGTGGAGATCATGGAAACACTTAATTCGGAGCAACTGGAAGAATTGAAACAGGCATTACATCGCATTGGGTTAGAACTAATGGATGATAAGAAGGCCGTGCTGATTGATAAAATAAAAAATGCAATAATTGATATTGTACATTTTTCCGAAGAAAATATTAAGGTTAATTTTTCACAGCACCTCAGCGAGAAGCTCAACCATAATTATACTTATATGGCCAATTTATTTTCGCAGATTCAGGGTACCACTATTGAACAATTTATGATATCACATAAAGTGGAGCGAATTAAAGAATTGATTATTTATGATGAAATGAACATTTCTGAAATCGCTTGGAAAATGAATTACAGCAGTGTGGCACATCTTTCCAATCAATTTAAAAAAATTACAGGCCTTACTCCTACACAATTCAGACAACTAAAAAACCGTACACGAATTCCCATCGAAGAAGTAGGAAGCAAACGTTCAAAATAAAAAAGCAATATTAAAAATAGTATTATCAAAAGAGCCAACAATTTAGGTTGTTGAATAAAATAATGAAAAGGAAAATCCCGTCAAACAATAAGGATTTAGTAATAGCACTTAATGAACTTGTTATTCTTAAAAGGAAAACAAGAGGTTTGATAGCAGAGTTAAAATCAGCTAATAAAAATTTGGCTATTGCTAAAAAGGACAAGGGAAAACGGCAGGCAGAACTCGGGATTGCAAATTTAGAGCTTGCACATCAGGTAAAGGAGAAAGGCAAACGGGCATCAGAATTGGAACTGGTACTTAAAGAAAAGGGAAAGCGTGCGTCTGAATTAATTTTAGCCAATAAAGAACTGGAATTTCAAAGCAGGGAGAAAGGCAAAAGAGCAAATGAACTATCTGCAATAAATAAGAAGATTCAATTTCAAAACAAAGAAAAGGCTAAACAGGCAGCAGAACTTGAACTTGCTAATAAGGAATTAAAGTTTCAGAATAAAGAAAAGGCTAACAGAGCATCGGAGTTAAAAATAGCGAATAAAGAACTGGGATTTCAAAATAAGGAAAAGGGTAAAAGAGCGGCGGAGTTGGAATTGGCAAATAAAGAATTAAAGTTTCAGAATAAAGAAAAAGCAAAAAGAGCTGCCGAATTAATCATTGCAAATAAGGAGCTGGCGTTTCAGAATTCAGAAAAAG
>JANOBN010000108.1:0-5516 GCA_031411675.1 Bacteroidota bacterium
CTTAAGTCAGAAAATAAGACTTAAGCCAACGAAGGGGGTTGTATCTAGTATCAAGTAAAAAACATAACTATTAACTAAATAACCAATAACTCCTTTTTTCACAGGATATGTTGAATTCCCCGAGCATTATTTATAGAGCAGCGCTAGGAATTATTGCGATATAATAGGATTGTTGGAAGTTGAGTTTCTAAGGTAGATTTCGGAAGGTAAGTCTGAAGACTTACTAAGTATTAAATGACTTAAGTCAGAAAATAAGACTTAAGCCAACGATTATGCAAACTAAAGGAGGCTTCGCGATTATATAACCTCCTGCGAGAGCAATAATTCCAGTCCGTTCCCGACGACCTTGCGTTCTTGCACGGATCAATCTCCACAACAAAAAGGTGTCACAGCGATTAAAGATCAACAGCAGTACAAAGTTAAATTGCAATAATGCAGTCGTCGGGAATGGACGTGGCCTTGCCGGCCTCGGGAGGCAGCGCGGGCTGTGCGTATGCAAATGCCGTAGGCATACCTGCTGCGTACAGTTGCATTGTTTCCAATTTCTGCAACATTTCTATGTCCGTATTTAATATTGCAAAGTAGATATTTAATGCTTTAAGTAATGTGCTTTTGGTAAGGTAAGTCTGAAGACTTACTAATTATAAAAAGTCTTAAGTCAGAAAATAAGACTTAAGCCAACGAGGCAGAAAATAAGACTTAAGCCAACGATAGATCAGAATTTCCAATTTAAAATTTAGAATTTAGATCCGATAGCTATCGGATTTAGAATTTCAAATCTAATCCTTATACAATTCCGCCTTCAACGCCGCCGGACCCCATTGATCAAAAAACTCTATTACTTTTTTGGAATCATAGCCTTCTCCCTGCTCCAGATAAGCAGAGCTTTGGGTATGTATGCGCTCTCCTTTTTCATTCAACACTACAAAAACAGGAAATCCAAAACGTTGAGGGAAGTTTAATTCTGTCATCACTGCACTATTTTTATTCTCTTTGCTGTAGTTGACATGCTGAAATATATAATTTGCATTCATCGCCGAATCAACTGCGGCATCCTGATGCATAAATTTCTCAAACATTTTACACCATCTGCACCAGTTGCCTCCAATCATTAAAAGGACATGCCTTTGTTCCGCTGCCGCTTTTTTCACTGCTGCATTTATGTCCGATTTTGCATCTGCTTCCGGATGATAAATGGGTGCACTGTCTTGTGCAAATGCAATATTGGAAAGAAGTAATAATACTACTAATAGTTTTTTCATTTTGTAGTAGCTGATTTTTCAATTCTCATTCCTGCATCCATTATGCCAGGTAAAGGATCTGTACGCATGGCATGGTATAAGTCAAAACGATATTCTCCCTTTTGTGGAAATCTTACGTTTGGCTTAAAGAGTATTCTGTTATTCCATATATCACCCAATCCGCTACCCATCCATTTGCCTTCCTGTGTCTGTAACATTATTTCTATGGTATCACGAAATATTTCTCCATGTGGCATGGTGGTATTCACAAACATAAACAAGTTGCTGAACGGATAGATACCGGCATTTCTGACGTTTATATATACGTTATGCGGACTGATAGTATCATCAATTACTGCTTGCAATACAACAGGTTTGGTTTTGTCCCAGTTGCCATTTTCAATTTTTTTATTCTCTTCAAACACACGGGATGAATCACAACCCGAAAAGCAAATAATATATATCAGAAGGAGTGCATTGTTACGTAAGTTCATTGCAGCTTTAATTCTGTGGTGGTGTCTGACGCGGTGCTCTGTTCGGATTAGATGGTGCCTGTGGCGGTGTGGTTCTGGGTGCAGGTGGGGGAACAGGTGCTGAAGGCGGAGGAGTTGGATTCTGCGGTTTGCTTTGTGCAGGAGCCGGATTCTGTGGCCTGTTCTCACGAGGAGGTTGATTTCCCCTCGAAGGATTATTATTTCCTCCCTGATTTTTATTCTGCCCTTGTTGATTAGGTCTTTGCTGACCCTGACCACCTTGTTGTGGCGGACGTTGATTATTCTGTCTTTGTTGTGGTGCAGGCGTCGGTTGCTCAGCGCCCGGTGCTGTAGTAGCATTCGGTGCTGTATTATTTGTACGCTGTCCTTCACCCGGTCTTTTATTCTTTTTCTTTTTCTTCTTCGCCTTATCCATCCGGGTTAATGAATCCTGACCAACTACATCATCAAAATCATGCTCCGGTTTTGCAACAGAAAGATCAAGACTGCCTAAATCAGTTGGCTTTTCCTGTGATCTGTTTAATGCAACAATTTCTTTTACTCTGTCAACTGATAATGGTACCCATGAATCAGCAGCGCCAAAAGAAGGTTCTACTTCACCTGCTGCATTTTCGCCGGTATAGGCATACCACATTATTCTTTTAAAAATATCAGTCTTTCTATGCACTGCATATCCTTTTGTTGTTTCTAATCGAATGCGTGAATCAGGAATATCTTTCAATGCATCCATATATCCATCTAACTCATAATTCAAACAACATTTTAATTTGCCACATTGCCCGGCTAACTTTAATGGATTTAGTGATAAGTTTTGATAACGTGCAGCACTGGTTGATACTATTTTAAAATCAGTAAGCCACGTGGAACAACATAATTCTCTTCCACATGAACCAATACCTCCCAGTCTGCTTGCTTCCTGACGCATTCCGATTTGTCGCATCTCAATACGAACACGAAACTCTTCTGCCAGACGTTTTATCAATTCCCGAAAATCAACTCTTTCATCTGCAGTATAAAAAAATGTAGCCTTCTTACCATCACCCTGAAACTCTACATCACTAAGCTTCATTTTTAATTTTAATTCTAAAGCAATGGTTCTTGACTTATGCATCGTTACATGCTCCAGTTCCTTTACTTCATTATATTTTTCCAAATCAAGCGGGCGGGCAATACGGTACAGTGTTTTAATATCTGCCGATCCTTCTGACATATTTTTCTTCCGCAGTTGAAAACGAACTAATTCTCCTGCAAGAGATATTTCTCCAATATCATGACCGGGTGATCCTTCTACAGCAACCATATCTCCCACTTTTAACGGGATGTTGTTCGCATTACGGTAAAACTCTTTTCTACTGCCTTTAAAACGAACCTCAAAAATATCAAAAGGCTTTTGACCGTCAGGCAATACCATGTCTGACAGCCAATCATATACGTTGAGTTTATTACATCCTGTTGTTCCGCAGGTGCCGTTACTCTGACATCCTGCCGGTGCGCCGTCTTCGGTCTTTGTTGCGCAAGTTCCACATCCCATATCTATATTCCTCTTCTTCTTATTAAACGGTTAAATCAGGCTTTTTTCAATAAATGGCTAAGCCTGAACGACAAATCTAAAAATAATATCTTGGGATTGGCATTTCTTTCTACATGATATACTGCTTCATTCAACACTTTAATGATGGAATGAACATTACTTTCCGTCACAAAAGGGAAGAACAGCTTCAGTTTATCATACTGTGTATCATCCAGCCTTACCATTTCCTGTGGTCCCACATTTACTATCATACACTCTCTCATAATCTGCATACACGATAGCAGAAATTGCTTTTGATTTTCACGACCTGATTTGGAAAACACATCAATCCACTGATATAACTTTGGCAATGTTTTCATTGGATTAAAACAAAGCCGCATCCAGTCAATAAACAGTTCTTCGGCACTCTTCTCCGGCAAAACCCCGGAAGCAAGTGATAAAGCAAGATGATAATTCCCATCTGACATATGAGCAATGTTCCTTGCTTCTGTCTCGGAAATCTCCTTATTTTTCACCAGAGCACCAATAATTTCAGCGTCGGTTAAACGACCCGCTTTTAAAATCTGCAACCGTGATAAAATGGTAGGCAACAATTGATCACTATTATCTGTTACGAGGAAAAAAACAGTGTTATCAGGTGGCTCTTCTAATATCTTCAGCAACTTATTGGCCGAATCTGCTCTTAATTTTTCCGGCATCCACAATATGATGATTTTGTAAACCGACTCAAAACTCTTCAATTGCAGCTTACGGAGGATATCAGCACTTTCCTCCACCGAAATATATCCTTGTTTATTCTCTACGCCTAAAAATTCAAACCAGTCGCTAAGGTCCAGGTACGGACGTTCCAATACTACTTTACGGAATTCCTCAATATAAACACTGCTTTTAGCTTCCTTATTAGTCTCTTTAACAACAGGATAGGAATAATGCACATCAGGATGCACCATTTTCTGATTCTTGATACAACTCGGGCAGTTACCACAACTATCATCAATTCCGGGCTGCTCACAGGTTAAATATTGCGCAAAAGCAAGCGCCAACGGTAGTCCTCCCGTGCCTTCCGTGCCGGTAATCAACAGGGCATGACTCACCCTGTTCTCCTTCACAGCATTAATAAACCGTTCCTTTAAGGCCTTATGACCTATGACTTCATTAAAAAGCATTGAACAAATTTAATGGAATGAGCAATGTTAATCTAATAAAAAGATGTTTCGCCATAAGTTTTTATTGACCGTTGAATTTGACAGGAACTGGTTATTTTAGCCAGCTTAATTTACGCTTATGAAAACTGTTGACGATTTTAATTTTTCAGGACATAAAACATTGATCCGTGTTGATTTTAATGTTCCGTTGGATAAGCAATTCAACATCACCGATAATAGCCGGATAAAAGCTGCAATTCCAACCATAAAAAAAATACTTGCCGATGGTGGCTGCGTGATTTTAATGAGCCACTTGGGACGCCCGCTAAAAAAGTTGAAAGAGGACGGAACCGTTGATTTCGAAAAATATTCTTTGAAGCATACTCTGGCAGAAACCGGTAAGTTACTTGGTCTAAATGTAAAATTTGGTGGTGATTGTATTGGTGACGAGGCATTTAAGATGAGTGCTTCGTTACAACCGGGTGAAGTAATGTTGCTGGAAAATCTTCGCTTTCATAAAGAAGAAGAAAAAGGAAATGAGGAATTTGCTACCAATCTTGCCCGTCATGGGTCGGTGTATGTGAATGATGCTTTTGGTACTGCTCACCGGGCACATGCCTCCACAGCTATTGTTGCACGGAACTTTCCCGGAAAATCTTTTTTTGGCTATGTAATGGCAAGTGAACTGATTAATGCTGATAAGCTGATGAATAATGCACAACGTCCGTTCACGGCAATCATGGGTGGTGCCAAAGTGAGTGATAAAATTCTCATCATCGAAAAACTGATGGATAAGGTAGATAACCTGTTGATTGGCGGTGCAATGGCTTATACATTTTTCAAAGCAAAAGGAGGTATTATCGGCAATTCACTGGTGGAAAATGATAAGATGGATCTTGCATTGCAGATTATTGAAATGGCGAAGCAAAAAAAGGTGAATCTGATGCTGCCTGCCGACTCTGTTATTGCTGATAAGTTTGATAAGGATGCTACTACTTCTTCCTGCGAAAATTATGAAATACCCGCCGGATGGATGGGGCTGGACATTGGTGCTAAAGCAGTGGCTGATTTTACGGAAGTGCTGCTAAAGAGTAAAACTATTTTG
>JANOBN010000109.1:0-4589 GCA_031411675.1 Bacteroidota bacterium
CAGAATAAAACATAAACAGCATTTCTTTCGCAACTTCTATATACGACGAACCCTGCGTATTTTCCCCCTTTATTATTTTGCGCTGATTGTTTTTTTTATTCTCCTGTCTGCTGGATTAACAGAATTAAAAGATCCTTCATTCTTTACAAAAAACAGTATCTGGTATTTTTTATATTTACAAAACTGGTTATATGCATTTCAGGGTTGGCCAAGAGATCCTGTAATGAATCACTTCTGGTCACTTGCCATTGAAGAACAATTTTATTTATTCTGGCCATTGCTTGTATTTTTTATTCCTTCCCGTAAATTATTGATTGCCTGTATTTCATTAATAGGACTTTCCATTTTATTGCGGTATGCAACCTGGTATGCCGGTGCTGTAACAAATCCTGTACAGTTTGTCATCACTTTTTGCAGACTTGACGGACTGGCTATTGGTGCCATCATTGCTGTGCTCATCAGAAGTCATCCTATACGACTTATTGCTGCTTGTAAATGGCTTTTTATAATTACCATTCCTGCAATAATTATCTTTTACCTGCTGGCCGATACTATTAAATACGATAACTATTATTTCCAAACGGCAGGATTTACTTTTTTTGATTTGTTCTGGGGTGCAGTATTGATTTCCTGTTTCCTTCCAAAATATAAGTTGAGTAGAATTTTTTTCAGCATGAAGTGGCTGACCTGGCTAGGGAGGTACTCTTATGGAATCTACGTTTATCATTGGATGATCTATCAGTTGTTCTGGCCTTTTTACCGGAGTTATGCCGGAAATGCTGTTATAGCAGATGTAAGATATCAATATGGCTTTTTATGTCTTGTGGCTACATTGATTATCAGTTATCTCAGTTACCGGTTTATGGAATCACCCATTCTTCGCCTAAAAGAACGCTACCATTAAAAGGATATTAAAAGATGTTGATTCTTAAAGGCGGAACGGCTTTTTACCTTTTCTTTGTACTAATAAATCAGTTAGCGTGGTTGCATTAAAATTAATTTGGGAAAGTATCATCATGGCATTTAACGCTCTTGCCGTGAATAAACTACGCACTTTTCTTTCATTGCTTGGAATCACTATCGGCATTTTTGCAATTATCAGTGTGTTTACGGCTGTTGATGGAATGGAATCAGATGTTAAAGGAAGTATTGAATCATTAGGCTCCAATGTTATTTATGTGCAGAAATGGCCATGGGAATTCGGTGGTGATTATCCCTGGTGGAAATATTATCAGCGTCCTCAGGCCGGCATTAAAGAAATGGAACAACTGCAACATCTTAACACTCTGTCTAAAGACTTTGCTTTTATGGCATGGGCGCAGGGTCAGACTATTAAATACTATAATCTAAGTGTGGAGAATTGTGAAGTTACTTTGGTGTCGCACAGTTATGCCAACATTGCTTCTTTTAATCTTTCTGAAGGGCGTTACTTTACAGACATTGAATCAGAGAGCGGATATAATGTTGCCATTTTAGGAGCTGATGTAAAAAAGATTTTATTTGAAGACCGGCCTGCAGAAGGAAAATATATAAAAGCAAGAGGAAGAAAATTGCGTGTTATTGGCGTAATATCAAGAGAAGGTGAAAGCATGGTGGGCGATAGTCATGATAATACGATTTTAGTTCCGGTAAATTTTGCACGCAAGTTTATGGACATCCGTTCTGAAAATATGGGGCCACTGATTATGGCAAAAGCTAAAGATGGAGTTAGCAATCAGGCATTGATAGATGAGTTGCGTGGAAATATGCGCGCTTTACGACGACTGCGCCCGCTGGAAGACGATAATTTTGCATTGAATGAAACAAAGCTGCTTACTACACAGGTCACTTCGATGTTTAATTTCATTTCTGTTGTAGGTGGCGTGATTGGTTTTTTCTCCATCCTTGTTGGTGGATTTGGCATTGCAAACATTATGTTTGTTTCCGTGAAAGAGAGAACCGGTATGATTGGTATACAAAAATCATTAGGCGCAAAAAGATATTTTATTTTATTACAATTCCTCACCGAATCGGTAGTATTAAGTGTGCTTGGCGGTATATTCGGAATACTGCTGGTATATATAATTTCATTATTAGCTTCACACTTTGGATACTCTATGCCATTAACTCTTAGTAATATTTTACTTGGAATATCCTTATCCGCCAGTATCGGCATATTATCCGGCTTTTTTCCGGCCTATACTGCTTCGAGATTGGATCCGGTAGAAGCAATAAGGGCGAATGGGTAAAAAATAGTATTTTAACTATAAAAACTAATACCGACATTTTCTATAGCTCTTTGAACTAAATTTTCTTTATGTCCATATCATCTATAAAAAAACCTCAAAACCATTCATTTGACTTTCTGATAAGTTCCAAACGGTAAATTTTATTGCGTTATACTTGGTCGGGCCGTTACATCATCTTCCCGGCCAAAACTCGTTTATTATTGTGTTTGAAAGAGCAGAAAAGAAAATTCTGAGTTGTGTTATATGGACTAATGTGCTCTTCTCTTTATTTTTTATCTATGAATGTCAGCCAATGCTAAATAAGATTTTTTGTGCCCTGGAAGCCTGGAAAGGTTGGATTTATCCAGATGATCGTAAACTGTTTTAGTAATACCGGCAATAACTTCTGAAAGTTTTTTAACATTATTGCCGCTGGTCATAACTGTTAACAAATAAGCCTTATCATTCAGATAAATTATACCTGATTCGTGCAGTTGTCGAACGGAATTTCCATCCGTCCATTCACCGAATTTATGAGCAACCTGTATTCCCTCCGGTAAGCCTGCTAGTAATCCTTGATTAAAATCGGTTTTAGCCAGAAGCTCAAGCGCAAATTCAGAATGAGCATTTGTCAGATATCCGCCATTAAATAATATTTTTAAAAATGTAGAATAATCCTTGGTAGAAATTGTGTAGCCTAACTTATATAAATCAGGAACGGGTATACCTAATTTAAGAAATGTCCTTTTGTGTTCTTCCACATCTATAAAATCATGTAAAAGATTGGTTGCATTATTGTCAGAATAGGAAACCATATATTCTAACAATTCTTTAATCGTATATGATTTACCAATCTGAATTTGGTGCGAATTAAAAGTCTGAACTCGGGTGTCTTTAAACCTTTGTGCAAAAGTCAGTTTTCTATTTAATAACCCCGGAGTCACCTCTTCCTTCTTCAAAAATGTGATAAGTACCGCAAGTTTTAAAAGTGATGCAGGATGATATTTTTCTTCCGGATTTACATTCATCCAATTTCCCTTTTGAAATCCCCTGAAATAAACGGATGATGAAACAAGACCATTTGTTAGCTTATAACCTTCTATTTTATTTTGTATTTCTGCCTTTAAGGATCTATATTTTACTCCTTCACATTCCGGTTCTGCATATTCTATCGGGCGTATATATTTATATCCTTCGAGCCGCTTAATGTTATATGAACAGGTCTCCGTTTGGGCTATTACTGCCTGACTTGTATTGTTAACCTGTTGGTTATCACTGGTTTTTAAACCATGCTTACAAAAAACATAGGTAAGAGTTGAGCTAACAATGGATGTTACCACTAATAAGAGGATGATTCCTTTATTCCTATTCATGTTCATGTTCATTTATTTTTCTATTTGAGGAATTGAGCAAATTTATTATTTTAATTTAATTGGACAAAACCCGTGTCAGATTTTAATTGTGAACTTACCTGCACTTGATTATGCCTTAAAATCTTTCACGATTGCAAGAAAAGATGCACCATCCATCTGAACTAATATTCCTTTAAGCGATAAAAAGTAACAAAATTTATCGTTAAAGTATACCTGTTTTTCTAAGGTATTCCTTGAAAAGTTACACCCAATGATCAAAATCCCTATTACTTAAGATGTGACGCCGGTTTCCCTGAGAAAATCAGGGTAAGCTGTGCAACATCGTATTCATTGTTCGGCCGCCAGCCGGCGGACGAAACGAATCCTTAGTTGTTATGCGCTGGTTTGCGGTTCATCCGAAGCGATGCTGTTTAAGTCCACTCCATTGTTTAAAAAAGCGATTTGCATTTATTGCTCAGAAGATAAGAGTTTTCACAAATGTTTGCATTGTCGTGTTCTGTGGCTTGCACCCTTCCTTATTTTTTTCGTTTGGAATATAGTGCTGAAAAAATAAATATGAGTTCAAATGCGGCAGTAATGAACTTCTATAAAAAGTGCATTATCAGTACTAAAGCTCTTGTTCTCTTCTTGTCCTTTGAAGAATTTCTGCTGGTTTGAGTTCTTCCTTCTTTGTTTTGCGAAGTAGATTAAATTCCTCGCGAAGTATTCTTCCGGAATCTGTTCGTGAAATATTATTTTCAAGAAAATGGCTTTCCAAATTTATTTGCTCGCAAAGAAGTTTATGTAGCATTGGCGTGCTTTCAAATTGCTTTAACTTGAAATTATGTTTAAGGTCTTGAGGCTTGAGTTGTTCGTGTGCAGTTTGAATAAGCAGTTTAATAAGTGTTACACAAATTGAATGGTAGTGTTGTTCAATAATATTTAGCTTATGTACTTTCCTGAAAGTTGTGATTAGAATTTCTTCTGCTGCTTTTTCGGAAGGCGAAATTTCTAATGCAATGCAATAAAG
>JANOBN010000110.1:0-2753 GCA_031411675.1 Bacteroidota bacterium
CCTTTGTGAACAATGAGTGTTATTTATTCCTTATAACTACGAGTGATTATTAGATAATTGTCCTCAAATACTAGTCACAAGTGCAATAGTTGACAGCTATTGTAGCCTTATACCTTGTACCCTATTCCCCAATGCCATTAAACCCACCCACCCCAAATAAACCTTTTCACACCTTAAACTTGGAAACAGGATCTCAAACCGATTAAAAATTTAGAATTTCTAATTTAGATCCGATAGCAATCGGATTTAGAATTTCTCTTCCCCCTCCCTGACCGATATCATCTCCAATATTGCATTGTATCACTTTTAATAAATACCAATTGATGATCTTTGTTACTTATTGTTAATCCATGATTCAAACACAGTTTTATACAGAGCTTGGTAAAGTGTTATATGCTATTGCCTTTTTTGATGGTGTAATTCAGGATGCAGAAATACAGGAACTGGAGCGTTATATTAAGCGGATATTAAAAGCATTACCATCGGAAGGTAATGAGAACAGGATGGTGATGATAAGCAAGCTTCGCTTTTACAATTGCAGGAAAGAACAGCTTAAGCCTAAACTGGCTTTCCATTCTTTTTATAATTTTATGGAAAAATATGGTGACAAAATAAGTACTCATGATAAAGATGTTGCCAATCAGTTATTAACAGCAATAGCCGGTGCATATAAAGGTTTACAACAAACAGAGATCATTCATCTAAATAAAATTCAACACCTTTTTCAAAACAGTCTGAAATGAAAATACGAATAATAATTTTATATATCCTGTTTACCACGCAAATTTTGTTTGGACAGGAAACGCTTGAGCAAAAAATAAATACACTTTCTTCCTCCTATCTTAAAGGAAAATCAGGCTCCATGATTATCGGCATTCGTAAAGGAGGGCAAAATAAGGTATATTATTTCGGCGAAACAAAATCCGGGACTAATCAGCTTCCTGATAATAATTCTATATATGAATTGGCTGAATTAACGGAAGTAATTACCACTGCTTTATATACAGAACTGGCATTTGATGGCAGCATTGATGCTGATGATCCGCTTCAGAAATATCTTCCTGAAAATGTGCAGTCACCGGTTTACCTCAAAATTATTTGCGAGCCTGCCGGTAAAGAAAATCATTTTCATAAAGACGGAGGCAGCGGCATTAATCTATCGCCAAATGTTTGTCGTCCGGATCCAATGTCCACACCACAACCTTTATTGCTTTGCTATCTTGCCAATCATACCTCCGGTTTACCTGAAAAGCCTGATAATATTAAGCGTAAAAGTAAAGATCCATTGTTGACTTATTCTGCTGATAATTTGTATGATTTTCTAAAGACCTACCAGATCATCAACAAGCAGGAATATTCCTACCGTCATTCCATGATGGGTATGGGTTTGCTGGCACATGTACTGGAATTAAAATCCGGTAAGAATTACAATGCACTTTTTGATGAAAAAATTGCAAAACCATTAGGTTTAACTTCTTCATTTATTAATTCAGCTGAAAATGATATTAAGCTCCTTATCGGGCATTGTCGTAAGGGAAAGGAAGTCCCTCACCTTCATTATGGTGTTTTAGCCGGAGGAATGGGTTTTTGTTCCAATATTACGGATATGATGAAGTTGATGGAGGTAAACCTGCTTACAGAGAAAAGTCATCTTGCCGATATTTTTGCTTTTAATCAGAAACCAAGACTTAAAACCTGTAATGATTGTGAAGTAGCTTTAGGATGGAATATTAAAATTACTTCTCAAAACAATAAGCTGATCTGGCAACATGGTAAGACTAACGGATTTGCTTCGTATGTGGGATTTTATAAAGAAAAGGGATATGGCGTTGTAATACTTAGTTCCGTTTCAAAAGATGTAAAATCAATTGGTGAAGATATTCTGGAGAAAATGATGAATCCTTAGCCCAATGTAAATCTTCTCCCCGCCATTGAAAGATTATATTTTAAAATTAAACGCACAGATTAACTAACATAATACCGGGTACATCTGCGAGTCAACTGTCTTTGTCACCATTACCATTATTTGTATCAAAAGATTCTTTGTCGTCCTTTTTTTCTTTGTTTCCAAAAGAGCTGATAATGCTTTTTAATTTATCACTAAAACGATCCACGTATTCAAATACCTTTTCTTCCACTTTTGACTCTGTGCGTAAGATTATACGACGGAGAAAAACGGTTAGACCGATTGCAAGTCCATTCTTAAGCAATTCATTCCGCTCCATTTTTACACCGGTTGCGGAAGAAACCATATTCATTAACAAATTGCCGGGCTTAAGATTTTCTTTAATTTGAATCAGATCTCCCTTTAGTTGTTGCTCTTGTTGTTTTGACTGAGCTTTCAACCTTTTAATTTCTGCACGAAGTCCGTCAATATCTTTTATCTTATTCATGATTCTTACTTTCGAAGTAGTTATTTATAAAACTATTGATGAATGGTATTTCCAGCCAACTCTTCCGTTTTACATATAAAATGAGGCCGATAAAAAGGTAAAGGCCTGCAACAGAAATAAAGCCCGTTGAAGTTTTACCGGTATATTCTGATATGACCCAGCATAGGGCAATACTTGCGAAGAGAAAGAACAATAGTAAAAACGAAAAAATGATCAGTGCAGAAACAGCTTTAGCAACTATTTCACTTCCTTTTTCTAAAGCAATCAATTTACTTAATTCCTGCTTTGTTTTTAGATATTCCTCGCCATGTTCCAGCAGGTTTTCAAAACTGCTATTTTCTTCGTCAATCATGTCTTTCA
>JANOBN010000111.1:0-7582 GCA_031411675.1 Bacteroidota bacterium
GTGGGCATATATATAAATGTCAGGATTTTCCTTATTAATATCCGGTCTCTTACCGGTTTTATCTCTGAAATAATCTACTACCCCATCTTTAATCTTTAATGCCGGAAACATAGAATTTGCGAATAATTCAGAATTCATTACCACATCAACCACAAAAGTTTTATCTACACCAAAATAATGATCCCATTCTACAGCTTTCGCTTGTGCACTTAAATCGTTGCCATCAGTAATCGTAAATGTAGCCAAAGGTTTCAAAATCCTCAGAGCCGTCCTTAGGCAAAAATTTGCTTTATATATAAAACCTTTATCTCCGGTAAATGAAACGGAACGTTTATGCACTTCAATTTCCCTTGCGCCAAGACGTAATAGTTCTTTTGCAAGCACTTCCTCCAGACCATGAAATGTAGTGGCTACCAGCTTTATGTCTTCTCCATCAATACTCATTCAGCAAAGATAGTGAAGAGGCTAATAACAGAGCGATTGTTCATTGAAATGAGTAGTATTATTGATCGATGAAGAATTCCTTCCAATTAACCTTTCGATCTTTTATGATATCCGAACATGAAATTGAGTCCGAAAGTAATGTTCCTGCCCTGGTTATTTATTCCTTTATCTTTTAAACGGTTCAGATGATTTGTATAGGACTTATCCAATAGGTTTTCTCCTATTACATATACCCTGACTTTATTACCCCTCAAAATAATTTCAGTGCCAACTCCGGCATAAAGCAAGCTATACCCTTTTGTTGGCGTTTCAAAAACATCAATTTTGTCCTGTTTCAGGTAATTATCGAGACCGATTGTTAAATAGGGTTCATTAAACAGGCTTCGTTTAGCAAGGCTAATATTCCATTTACATTCATTCCGGAAGTGTAATGCAGGAATAAAAGGCAAAGGTTTATTAAGATGGAGATTAGTTCCCTCTACCACGGAAACAGAATTCTCCACATGCAGAAATTCAAAGGGATGCAGATCAAAGGCAAATTCAAATCCCTTCAGTAATGATTGGCCTTGCACATATCGATAAACAGGTATCTCATCCGTAGTTCCTTTGAAAATTTTCTCATCATTCAAGTTACGGTAATATATAAAATTATCGATAAGGTTATAAAAAACAGTGAGCTCAGAACTAATAATTGCAGAATTATATGCTAATCCCAGATCACCCTGTAAACTTGTCTCCGGTTTTAACGCGGGGTTTCCAATTTCATAACGAAAAGTGCCTTCATGTATGCCATTTGCAGATAACTCTGAAATATTCGGTGACCGAAATCCTCTTCCGATATTGGCTTTAAAATTCCATCCCGGAGTAAACTGATAAGTAAAGCCAGCAGAACCGGAAAACGCCCCGAATGTATTGTTAAAAGAATGAAATATTAATTCATCATTTGAAATTAATTCCTCCCCGTTAATCGTTTTCATGTCGTACCTGACTCCTAAATTCCAAGTTGCTTTCGTCAAATTCTTTTTAACAGAAGCAAACAATCCGCCATCGTTAGAATGATAATCAGGCACCAGATATTCTTCACCCTTATTTTGGTTTTGTTGTGCCATCAAGCTCACCCCTGCCACAGTCTCAAAACCGTTCTTCTCCGGAAAATAAAATCTTGCATCGCTGGTCAATGTTTTTAAATGAAAAAACAATGCTTCCCGGTTTTTGTCGCCTTCAAATTCCCTTCTGTCATTTTGCTGATAAGCAATATTCCACTTTAATATATTATTTCGCAGAAAAAAACTATTGACTGCTGATACCTTTAAGTGTTCGATTTTTTGCTGAGGAAGCTCAACCGCCCGGGAATTGGCATTTTCCTTTGAAATGATCGTGCCTTGATGATTCATGAATAATCCTGTTACTGAATCCCGTTCACCTTCAACAAGACCAATTTGAGAGTTAAAGCTACTCAGATGTATATGAGTAAATCCCCATTTCCTGTTTACTCCTGTCATAATGTTTACATTCTGTTCATTGTATGCGGAGTTATATATATATTCTCCGGGGGTTTTATAAGCTCCTGCATTACGAAGGGTTCCTCTTACTGACCAGACAAATCCATTTATATTTCCTTCATTCATTACTGAAGCAGCAATGTTTCTGTCGTTGCTTGAAAACTTGGTATTTAATTCCGAGTTAATTGTTCCTAATGATGGTGGAACTTGCTCGAGTACATGTATAACACCGCCTAATGCATCTGAACCATACATAAGAGAACCGGGGCCTTTCAGTATTTCTATTCGGTCGGCTGAAAATTCTTCGATTTCCAAACCGTGTTCATCGCCCCATTGCTGACCTTCCTGTCTGGTACCTTCCTGAATTGTTACAATTCTATTATAACCCAGTCCTCTGATTACAGGTTTAGCAATTGCACCTCCTGTACTAATTGAACTCATCCCGGGAATTTTTTCCAGTGCTGCCGCAATGTTAGAACTACCGGATTCAATTAATGTTCGTTTATCAATTGGTTTAACTGACAAACTTGTTCTTGAATTATCTGTGGTAAAAGGGCTGCCTGTTATCACCACTTCACCGGCTTCAATGGCTGAAGGCGTTAATTCAAAATTAATATCTGTTTCCTTACTGATATCCACATATCTGCTGATTGTGCTAAAGCCAATTAATTTAACCTGAATCAATAATCGTGTTGAAGGCAATGATTTAATTGAAAACCTTCCGTTTTCGTCACTTACAGTTCCTGACTTTAAGTCGGGTATATATATTGTTGCACCGGCTATCGGCTGCTTTAACACTTTATCGGTTACGTTTCCTTCCAGAATATTCTGTGCTATTGAAGGAAATGAAACCAATATACAGAGATAGATAATTAATAATCTATTCATATTAAAAATGATTTTAACTGATTAATAAATTAAAGAATTGACTTGCTGATTTAGCAAAGCCATGTTTAAAAAATCAGTTCACTTCAGGCGGACCTCTCAGGAAAAACAACCTGTTAAAGTCGGGCAATGATTGCGCTTTTAATACAATAAAACCTATTGATTTAAAAACCACTTTAAAAGAGATAGGATTTTCAGTAAAAAAACCAAGTTGTGGTGCTTCTAGTTGAAATACTTCGCAATGATGATGAATGCTACTGAATTGAAGGCGACCGTTTATTTCATAATATACATCTTTGGTGTCATTACATTCATGAAGTTCATGAATAACTTCCTTTGGAATTGTCATAAATAGGATCAGCAGTAACAGCAGCCATGCCCTGACAATCATGTTATGTTTCAAATTCGTTATGAAAATATTTTTTGAATGCATTAATTACTCGCTAAAGGCATATTGAAGAATATTGGCGCCCATTTTTAGAGCTTTCTGACGTGCTTCATTTGAATCTTTATGAACCTCTGCGTCTTCCCAACCATCACCAAGGTCACATTCAAAATCATAAAAACAAATTAGTCGCCCTTCATAAATCAATCCAAATCCTTGAGGAACTTTACCCTCGTGCTCATGAATTTTAGGCAATCCGGAAGCGAAATCATATTTCTGATGATAGATTGGATGATTAAAAGGTAACTCCACGAAATCAAGTTCCGGAAAAACTTTTTTCATCTGCGGGCGAATAAATTTATCCATTCCATAATTATCACTGATATGAAGAAATCCTCCTCCTATCAGATAGTTCCTGATATTTTGAGCATCAATCGCTGAAAAAACAACATTTCCATGTCCTGTCATATGAATGAGAGGATAATTATATATATCAGGACTTCCTGCTTCCACAAGACCTTGTTCGGGATCGATGTTGGTTCCTATATTTTGATTACAGAACACTGCCAGATTGCGTAAAGATGTTTCCAGATTGGCGTACCAGTCTCCTCCACCGCTGTATTTCAATAATCCTATTTTGAATGAAAATTCAGGGGGAGTGAAAGAAGTAGAAATCAGGAATCCTGTAAATATCAATAGCGCCTTTAAAACCTTTTTCATGCTTATTTTTATCCGGGTAGTCATTAATTTTTACAAAAATAGTATTATTGATTCATAAAGGCTATACTTTGACATACCACCAATGCTGCAGTTTCAGTACGCAGCCGGTTTTCACCAAGACTAATTGCATTGAAATTATTTTCAATAGCTAAAGCTGCTTCCTTCTCATCAAAATCGCCTTCCGGCCCAATAAGGATTATTGAGGACTTACCCTTTTGATAGCTGTTTTTCAGTAGCGGAAGTCCATCAGTACACAGTGCAATAAATTTCTGATCACAGTTGGTGGACTTAATAAAATCATTAAAATTCGCTAATCCATTAAGACGAGGGAATGTAGATTTCATCGATTGTTTTGCTGCTGAAAGCATCAGTTTATTCAACCGCCCGGCATTTACGACCTTGCGTTCGCTTCTGCTAGTGAGCATAGGTGTTATTTCATCAATGCCAATTTCTACTGATTTTTCGATAAACCACTCGAACCGCTCTATATTTTTTGTAGGCGCTACTGCAATATGCAGTTTGTAATCATGCTTATTTTCGGTTGGCAACATTTCTGTTATTTCTAAAGCACAACCTTTGGGATCCGGAATTGAAATAACAGCTATTGCCTTCTTCCCTTTCCCATCAGTAATTTGAATACTATCACCTTTTCTATGACGCAGCACATGAATTACATGATGCGATTCTTCCTTATCAAGTTTCAAAGGCAATACATCAAAATCTTCGAGATAATAAACCTGCATCCTGAATTTATATATTAATCAGCAACATAGTCGGCCAGATAATTAAACCGTTGCGTCAGTTTACCTTCTTTTGCTATTGTAGCCCGTTCCATTAATTGAATTTCATCTTTAACGAGTAAAGCAGGCATTACTCTTTCAAGAAGATGTTTTCCAAATCCATCAGAGGCATCTCTGGGCAATTCACACGGCAGATTATCAATTGACATTACTGTTATTGATGAAGGTGCAAATGCATCTTCTATCTGCTCAGTTTCCGGATTGTAACCATAAAATTTATCTTCAATAGTGGTTGCTTTCATAGTAGAAGGAATGCTTCCATCAATGTCGCAGGTAACATCTGCAATAACACTAATCCGGAAATCAGGATTTCTCATTTCTGCTTTGGAAAAAAGAACAGCTGCTCTCGGGTCCCAAAAGGTACAGTGAATCAAAAGGTCGGTTTGAGAAGCATAAGAGCCCTTTTCGGTAAAAACACATTCATGATCCTGAGGGAAATGATGAAAATTATAATCACTCCAAGGACTACCATCCTTGGCGCGGTAATAATCATGAGAATGTAGCTGAACATATACCGGCTCACGGAATGAATAATTCAGAAACTCATATGGTGTAACTTTTCTGATGTTTAATGCTCCCATTGTTTCACAGGCCCCATTAGCTACTCTTCCTCCTCCTGTAACCACAATTTTAATATTCGGCAGACTTATTTTATCCAGTTCCTGAAAAAGTTCTTTCTTATCATGACAAAGATGTGCAGGTTTAATCTTGAATAAATTGTATTTCAAACCGTAAGCCATAACTCCGTTGTAAGCCCCTACAATTCCTGCATAACGACCGAATCCAATTACACGATTACCTGCAGGATCAGTTAAGGTTTCATAATCAATAAGTGTGATGTTCTTTTTTAAAACTTCCCTTAATAATGCACGATTATGAGCTTGTTTTTTAATTGTATGAGAGAAAAAGAAATAGGTTTTACCCGCAACCAGTTTTTCTTTAGGAACTTCCTTAACACCCATAAGGTAATCACAACCGGAGATATCTTCTTGTACTGTAATATTTTCCCTGTTGTATTCATCATTTGAAAAGCAACGGTAATCGCACGGTTGAACAATAATTTCCAGATCGCGATAACTTTCAAGCATTTTCCAACATTGTGCTGGGGTAAACGGCACCCTTTTATCGTGTGGAACCTTTTCCTCTCTTAAAATACCAATTTTCATATCAATTTTCTGTGTGGGCGCAAAGGTAATCTTTTACAGTCTGAAGTATAGGTTGTATTTCTATGAATAATGTTGATCTATACCTGCTATTCATAGCCTGAATGACTAACTTTGCCTCTTATTAAATTGATGGAAATGACTCAAGAACAAGTATTAGATGCATTGCGCAATGTTGAGGAGCCGGATTTAAAAAAAGACCTGGTAACCCTTAACATGATTAAGGATATTAAAATTGAAGGCAATAAGGTAGTATTTACGGTAATCCTTACCACTCCGGCTTGTCCACTCAAGGATCTTATTAGAAATGCCTGTATCAATGCTATTCATTATTTTTTAAACGATAAAGCGGAGGTTACAGTTAATATGACTGCAAATGTATCCTCGCAGAGAAATACCGATCAGCCTTTATTGCCGGGAGTGAAAAACATCATTGCAATAGCCTCCGGAAAAGGGGGTGTTGGAAAATCAACTGTTGCTGCCAATCTTGCTGTTGCCATGGCTCAAACGGGAGCCTCTGTGGGTCTGGTTGATGCTGATATTTTTGGACCAAGCCAGCCAATCATGTTTGGGGTTGACAAGGAGCGTTTATTTGTTGTTGAAAAAGATGGCCGTCAATTGATGGTGCCTGTGGAGAAATATGGGGTTAAATTGCTTTCCATAGGATTTATGGCTGACCCTTCACAAGCAATTGTATGGAGAGGTCCGATGGCGAGCAAAGCTTTAAAACAACTATTCAGTGATGCTGACTGGGGTGAACTGGATTACTTATTTATTGACTTACCTCCCGGAACCAGTGATATCCATTTAACACTTGTTTCAGCCGTACCATTAACCGGTGCTGTTATTGTATCCACTCCTCAGGAAGTAGCACTTGCAGATGCCAGAAAAGGTATTGCTATGTTTAAATTGGACAGTATAAAAGTTCCTGTTATCGGATTGGTAGAAAACATGGCTTACTTCACCCCTGCCGAGCTACCTGAAAATAAATATTATATATTCGGAAAAGATGGTGCAAAAAAATTAGCGGAAGAATTGCATATTCCTTTTTTAGGGCAGATTCCTTTAGTACAAAGTATATGCGAAGGCGGTGACAATGGCTTACCTATAGTAAATGAAGAAACAACACCTGCAGCAATTGCCTTTTTGAATCTTGCAGGAAATGTAGCCAGACAGGTTGCAATAAGAAATGCAAATGCACCGGCAACTAAAACAGTAGATGCCATTGGATTTTAATTAAATAAAAACACCATTTTGAATCAGGAATTAAATAAGAGAATAGAAGAAACATTATCACAGCTCCGACCCTATCTGGAAGCGGATAACGGTAATGTACGATTTATTGAGTTAACTGATCAGATGATTGTCCGTCTTAAATTGGAAGGCGCCTGCAGTTCCTGTTCTATGAGCATGATGACTTTAAAGGCGGGTATTGAGCAATCGCTTCTAAAAGCAATACCGGAGTTAAAAGGTGTGGAAGCCATCAGGGAATGATATTGAACCTGTAAAGTTTTTTTTATTTCTGATGAAGACGGGCGCCCTAATCTTCTTCAATCCACTACCACTACTATTTAATTTCTGAATAAAAAATTATAGTGCAAAGAAAAACGAATATCGAACACGCAAAAGTCTGTTATACCCTATTTTTGATGTAATAGTTTTTAATACTTTTAATTATTGCTT
>JANOBN010000112.1:0-11285 GCA_031411675.1 Bacteroidota bacterium
CTCCGGGTTCATATATGATAAGAGAATATTCCCGTTTTCTGGAGCGCCATACTGCATTTTCTGATAATGGGAAAATGGAAATAAAGCATATCAGTAAGAATGGATGGGAGGTGAAAACCGGAAATATTAAAAATTTCACGATCGAATATTATATATATGCTTATGAACTGACTGTTAGAACTGCGTTCATTGATGAGGAACATGCCTATTTGAACGGAGCTGCTGTTTTTTTGTATTCACCGTTATATAAAAATATTCCTGTTATAGTTCAAATTAATCCATATAGTAATTGGAAGAAGATATCTGTAGCTCTGGAGCCATTGGAGAAAAATAATCCATGGGTTATAAAGGCAGAAAATTATGATGCTTTGATTGATGCACCATTTGAAATCGGTAATCAGACGGTTTTTGGCTTTAAGGCTGCCGGCATTTATCATGAAGTGGCTATTTTTGGGAATGGTTATTATGATTCATTGGCAATAAGAAAAGATCTCAGTTTAATTATTGAGGAAGAAGCCCGTATTTTCAGTGAACACCCTTGCAAATACTATTTGTTTATTGTTCATTTAATTCCCGGCGGCAGTGGCGGCCTTGAACATATGAATTCAACAACCATTCAGGCAGGAAGAAATGCACTTAGTACCACTTCCGGATACAATAATTTTCTGTCACTCGCAGCCCATGAATATTTTCATTTGTGGAATGCTAAAAGATTAAGACCTTATCCATTGGGGCCATTTGATTACGACAAAGAAAACTATACATCTTTGCTCTATTTTTCAGAAGGATTTACTGCCTATTATGATGAGTTGATAACAGTGAGATGTAATTTAGTGAAACCGGAGGACTATATTAAAACTCTTGCGACATCAATTTCAACCGTGGAGAATACGCCCGGCAATTCAATTCAATCACTTGCAGAAGCTGGCTTTGATGCCTGGATTAAATATTATCGAACCAATGAAAATAGTATTAATTCAACAATGTCATATTATACGAAAGGAGCTGTTGTGGGTGCGATGTTGGATATACTGCTTTTAAATGCTACAAATGGAAAGACAGGCTTGGATCAGTTAATGAATAGTATGTATAATGAATATTATTTAAAATTAAATCGTGGGTTTACTGATGAAGAACTTATAACAGCAGCGGAAAAAGCAGGTAATTGTAAATTGAAAGATTTCTTTGATAAATATATATATAATACTATAGCTTTTCCCTATGATTCTGTGTTAAACATGGCCGGTATTAATCTTTTTAATAGTAATGCAGGAATATCTGCAGGTTATGTTGGGATTAACACCTTAATAAACGGATCAAAAGTAACTGTTAGCAATGTAGAAAGAGATGGACCGGCATGGCAGGCAGGATTAAATGTAAATGATGAAATTATTGCAATTGATTCTGTTAGATTAACAGATGATCCTCAAAAAATAATTGGAGCCTTGAAGCCGGGAAGTATTCTCAAATTTACGGTAAGCCGTTACGGACGGATCAAAGAAATTGAGGTAAAGGCTGTAGTATCCACGAAGGTAGCGTATGAAGCTGTTTTGATGGGAAATATTGCAGACAAAAAACAGCTTGTTTATAAAAAATGGCTTGGAATAAAATGAAAATTAATCCCTGATTTTATCTAAAATAGCATTCAGGATTCTAGCCTCATCATCAGTTAGATTTTTTAAAATGCTATCTAAAATATCTTCTTCCTTTTTCATTTTTGCAAGAAGCTCCATTCCTTTTTCGGTAACCTTAATATCAACCGCACGTCTGTCATTACCGCATTCAGTCCGTTCAATTAAATCTGCTATTCTTAATCTTTCTACAATTCGGGAAACATCACTCATTTTATCAATCATCCTTTCCCTTAAAGTATGCAAATTAGCAGGCTCCGGATGGCGGCCGCGTAATATTCGAAGGATATTATACTGCTGTGGGGTAAGCTTGTATTTTTTGAAAATATCAGCATGGCTGCTTTCAATCCAATGTGAAGTAAATAAAATATTTAAAGTAGCCTTATGAAATTCACTTCTGAATTTTGTAGAGTGTATTTCATCTTCAATTTTTTTTGTCATTGGCCTGCATTATTTAACAAAAACTGCAGGAAGCAAGATCTTCCGATTTCACTTCCTGCAGGTAAAAGTAAATTATTTTTGTTTTATTAAAACAGTATTAATATTCAAAGTAACCTCATTGCCTGCAACCAATGCTCCGGTCTCTATTGCTGCATTGTATTTTAAACCATAATCCATTCTGTTAATTTTGGTAGTAGCTTTAAATCCCGCTTTTGTATTACCATATGGATCATTTACTGTGCCGCCGTAAACCACATCAAATTTCACACGCTTGGTTACGTCACGTAGGGTAAGATCACCCTCTAAAACATACTTTTTACCATCTACTTTTTTCATAGAAATACTTTTAAAAGTCAATTTCGGGAATTTTTCAGCATTAAAAAAGTCATCACTCTGAAGATGCTTGTCGCGCATCTCATTCTCCGTATTGATAGAATTAACGTCTACTGTAAATTCAATTTTAATATCGCTGAAATCAGCTTTTTCGCTGGTTACCTTTGCGTCATACTTTTTAAATGTTCCTTCCAGTTCGGAAACAACCATGTAATCTACAACAAAATTAACGTTGGTGTGAGAAGCATCAACTGCCCAGTTTTGTGCCTTTGCACCTAGAGATGCAATTAAAGTGGCTGCAATAAGAATTGTTTTTTTCATTTTTGCGAATGTTTATGGTTTGAGTTGCAAATATATGTTGTAACATTAAATGTTGCAACATATAAATTTAAAATTAGTGTTGAAATTAGATAACTAATTGATAATGAGCAATAAAAAAAGTGGAATAATCAGGCAAGCTACTCCGGCTGATTTAACCGGCTTGGTTGAATTAACCTCTTTTACTTTTCGAGAGGCCTGGTTGGAACCGGGTAATGAAGCTGACCTTGAGAAATATGTCTCAGAAAATTTCAATATTGAACAATTGCAGATGGAGTTGAATAACCCGGAAATCTGTTATTTGCTGTCAGAAGTTAATAATGAAATGGCAGGCTATATAAAGCTACACCGCAACGATCAACCATATAAATATTTTTTGATGAATACGATCGCTTTACACAGATTATATATTAAAGTAGCATACAGAAATAATCAACTGGGAAGCAGCTTGATGGAAGCCGCAATTCAATTTGCAAAACAAGAGGATAGAAGTTCAATATGGTTAGGCGTCTGGAATGAAAATAACCGCGCTATCAGATTTTATGAAAAGTATGGTTTTGTAAAATTCGGGAATTATCAATTTGTCATGGGAGGGATTGTGTCCGATGATTACCTAATGAAACTAAACTTAAAATAGCATATCCGTTATTTCTGTTGTTTAATAATAAGCTTCGTCAGCTCACTATATATTTTCTTTAACTCCGGGTTTTTGTTTAGAAAATCAAGATGTTTTTTTATTGTTAGTTGGTCATTACGGGTTGCAGGACCTGTTTGAACATTTTGGGGCTCATTAAGTCCGGCATTTATTAATGTGGTTACTAAAAGCGGTCTTATGATATCAAAAGATAAATTATTTTTTTCAAGTATATCATAAGATGCCTGATATAATGAATTTACAAAATTATTTGCAAAAACGGCAGCTACATGTACAGTTAACCGATCCTTACTGTTCATGATAACAGGAATACCATCGATACTTTTAACAACTTTTCTTAAAGAATTCGTAAGCCCCGGTGAATTGCCTTCAATACAAAAATAGGTTCCTGGGGCAATTTTATTTTGTTTTGAATTAATGCTGTTTATGGGATAAAGTACACCATGTCTGGGGAATTTTTTTAATACGTTGGTATGCGTTGCCCCTGATGTATGCACCACTGCATGTCTAAACACAGGGAGTTTTTTTACAACATCGTCAATAGATCCATCATCTGTAGCAATTATATTCAGTTCACTTTGATCCGGAATCAGTTCAGGACTTAAATAAAAATCGGCGTTAAAATGTTTGGCAAGTTTAAAGCCTGTCGTTTTATTGCGGCTGCATATATAGGTTATGGTATACCCTCCCGCAGAAAGTGATTGTGCAAGTACACCGGCAACATTTCCAGAGCCAATAATACCAATCTGCATTATTCTGCTGATTTTTTAAGATTCTTCCTTCGCTTTACAATAGCCAGCCATGTTCCGATAATCATCAATAAACAACCGGTCCACAATATGTTAATCTGGGGAAATATGATGGCTTTCATTATAATGAATTCTCTGGAGTTGTTCTTCTTCTCTGCTATGCCAATTTGAATTTTACCATTCTCAGGAATAATATTATTGAATGAAAAGCGAAGGCCGAGCGTTGGTACGTCTGCTTCCTTTGTGTATGTTGTTTGTCCTTTAATAATGAAAACAGGCTCAGCATACCTCACTTGTTTATTTACATCAATTACACGAAGTTTAATACCTACTGCAATATCATTCTCATTTAATACTAATTGCTTTTTATCGATATTCTTATCTAAACCTTCTGCAATTATTAAAGCATTGCTGGCAGAAAAGGTATCACCAATCGCTATTTCCTGCATCTTGAATTCCTGATAATCTTCGTCTTTAGGATTCTCCTCTACGTTATCAAGATTAGCATAGGTAATATGAGTATAAATATCTCTGGAGAAAAACTTCTTCGTTGCCGGCTCAGAAACATTTCCCATTCTTTCATTTAATTGTACGATTGGTTTTAGTGTAAATTGTTTTACCAGTTTTCCCGTAGTATGATCGGCTTTGAAGTAATCAATACTGTAAAATAAATTAACTCCTTCTTTCTCTTTTCCGGAATAACTGATGTAGAATTCTCCCATTGAAAGGGTATCACCTTTATAAAGCAGTATGTTTTCCTGATTAGGAAAATCATTACCAAGATCAACATTTAATATGTTACGGCTGATAATATGTTGTTCTGCATTAGAAATTAGTGCTCCCAGCATAATGAATGCAATGCCCATATGTGCAATACTGGCTCCGCTGTGTACTGTTTTTCCCTTAATGATTCTGATAAAATAATCAGCATTCGCAATGAAAGCAAATATGCTGCAGAACAATAACATTACATATTGCCACCTTGCAAAGTCCAGTAAAAGATGAAGAGAAACTGTTGCAATAATGGAAATAATTAATGCCGGTAATAACTTCTTTATAATCTCCTTGGGCTCTGTATTTTTATATTTAAAAAATTGTCCTATAGCCATCAGTAATGCAATGATACTGGAAATAGGAACTTGCCACGAATTGTAAAAACTGATAGCGTCAGCCGGAGGAGCCAGATTAGATCCGAATAATTTGTTTATTACAGGCAAGGATGTTGTAAATGTAATTTGAACGGCGGATATTACAAGTACAAGTGTTCCGATAAACATCCAGAATTCTCTTGACATTAAATGTTCGTCTTCCTGTTTACCGGAAATGCTTTTGTAATTTTTGATAATTAACCAACCTGCAAGTAAAATGAAAAATACCATATAAATTACCAGTTGACCTGTCATGCCTAAATCAGTAAATGCATGTACGGAAGTATCTCCTAAAATTCCACTGCGTGTTAAAAAGGTAGAGTACAATACAAGGACAAAAGTAAACGTAACTAACAATAAACTGGATAGCAGTGCTCTTCCGTTTTTAGTGTAAATAAGCATTACATGCGAACCGGCAACGAGTGTAATCCAGGGTACCAGACTTGCATTTTCAACAGGATCCCATGCCCAGAAACCTCCAAAGCTGAGTGCTTCATAAGCCCATGCACCGCCCATTAAGATGCCTGTTCCAAGAATCATTACTGAAAAGAAAGTCCAGGGCAATGCTTGTTTTACCCAACCGCCTGCATCTTTTTTCATCAAACCTGCCATTCCGTATGCAAATGGTATTAATGTCGACGCAAAACCAAGGAACAAGGTGGGTGGATGAATCACCATCCAGTAATTTTGCAGTAGCGGATTTAAACCTCTGCCATCTTTAATTTTAGAAAGATAATCCGGCATCTGGATAAAAGGCAATCCTGCAAAGTCAGCGTGATTGCGTAATAGAATAAAAGGATTTGAGCCGATTTTTATATCATTGAATTCAAGACCTAGTACCATAGAGCATAAAAACACCTGGACCATCATTACAATACTCATCACTGGCATTTCCCATTTGCCGGAAGATCGTAACAGAAGTGTACCAAGTATTATATGCCAGAAAGTCCATAACAAAAAACTTCCTTCCTGCCCTTCCCAGAAACAAGCCCATATATATTTTAACGGTAGTATAGTAGAACTATGCTGCCACACATAATAATATTCAAAACGATGACCATGAATGAGAAAAAATATCAGGGAAATTGCGGAAATAACACTGATGCCATGTATATAAAATGAACTTCGGGCTAATTTTTTCCAGGCAATAACTTCTGATTCACTTTTAGAATACGTACTGAAAAGATAAGCTATCACACTTAATAATGAAGCCGTAAAAGCAACTATTAATAATGTGTTACCTAACTTACCCCAGATTAACTCTTCACCAATATAATTTATATCCATTTTCCGGCATTCTGTTTTTAATTCCGATTGGGTGATTCACTCATTAAAAATTCAATATAAAACATCAACCGGGAACACCACCAATTTTTTTACGGTCTGCCTCATTTCCATTATACTTACTTGGACATTTCATCAGTATTTGTTTACAGCGAAATGTTCCTTCCTCCATTTTGCCAATTACCACAATTTGTTCCGATCTCTCAAAGTCCTGAGGCATAGCTCCATTGTACAATACTTTTACTTCAATCCCATTATTATCAATTAATTCAAAACCGAATTTATTCGCATCAATCTCCGGTTGATAGTCGAAAGGAACAGATTTATTTACTTTACCAACAACGTGATAGGTCGTACCCGGATTAGCAATAGCTTCATTAAATGTTGCATAGGTACTGGAGTTACTTATGGTGCTTATAATTACACCCAGAGCTGCAGCAATAATTATAATAGCGATGATATGTACTTTTTTCATGGCTCAGCTTTTTATTATATATATTATTTTTTATTGTTTTTTTCCAAACGTCTTACTTTCATATCAACCGTAATGATGTAGGCTGTTATAATTGCAAACACAACACAAGCAACGGCAACAACAACATATATTTTGCCATTTGATCTCATGGCATCTGCCATTTCTACTTCGCCTTGTGCAAGCAGGTAATTAAATACAAAGGTTCCCGCAATTATTAACCACAATGTCTTCTTCATATATTTATTGTTCTTTGTTAATAGATAGTAATCTTAATCTGATGCGCAAGTTCATAATCCACGTACCGAATAGTGCCCAGCCAATTACAGCAGGATAAAATACCCAGCGCATAGTACTGTCAAGATCATAAGTATTAAATCCGGGGTTGCCACCCTGACCAGGATGTAGTGAATCCGTAAGTTTTGGTAAAACCTGGATAAAGACAATCATCATCACAAAAGCAAAAATGCTGTAGATAGCAGCAAGCTTTGCCCTACGGTGTTCATCAGCAACAGCATTGCGCAAAATAAAATAAGCAGAGTAAGCAAGCATTGTTCCGGCAGCACCGTTGAGTTGTGGATCATTCACCCAGGGTGCGCCCCAGGTATAGTTGGCCCATATCATTCCGGTAATTAATCCGGCAACACCAAAAAACATGGCTGTTCTGGCGCTTTCCTCAGCATAAATATCATCTTTAATAGAAGAACCGGATAAATAGCGTACGCCATAAACAAGATTTACGATCATTAAAAGCATCATCCCAAACCACATGGTAACATGAAAGTACAAGTTGCGTATTGTTTCGTGCAAAATCGGTAATCGTGGAACAGCGCTTAAAAAACCCGCAATAATGGTATAAAATACCAGAATCACGGCAAGTGCCTTCCACCAATTTTCTCTTAAAAGATTATTCAAAAGTTGTACTGTTTAGTCCCGCCAAAGGTAGGGAAATAAGAGAAAGGAGAGCGCAAAAACCAAAACGTTCAAAGAAATGAGAATGATAAAATAAGGTTGATAAGCAGCACGATCCAGTCCTTCAATTGCATTCTTTGAAAAACGAATAACGGTAATCAATAACGGTATAATAAGCGGAAAACCAAGGATAGCCATTAAAGCAGAATTGTTTTCGGCCTTTGCAGCCAGGGCTGACACTAGGGTTAAAATATTTGAAATGGCGCAAACCCCTAAAATGAGTCCACAGCTAAACATGCTAAAATCCTGAACAGGATTTCCAAGGAATAAAATAAATGCAGACACAATAATGGCAGTTATGACCAGCAAAAAGAGGAAATTGTAAATTGATTTACTGATTATTACAGCTTTAGGATCAAGCAGCGTGTAATAAAATAACTGCTTGTTCTTGCTTTCACTTAAAAAGCTACGTGCAATGGCATTAGTCGCTGCAAAAAGAATAATGATCCATAAAAGCGCATTCCAAACCGGGACATCCACAAATTGCCGGAAAACCAGATAACAGATATAAATGCTGGATAATGAATAAACTAATACTCCTCCAATGCCGGATTGATGCCTTATTTCCAACAGGAATTCCTTCTTTATCAGGCTAATTACTTTTTTAAACACGGTCAAATATACAAATTGATAAAAGGAGCATAATATTGCAGTTCATTAATAGGATATGAAAACAGATTTATTGGCATTTGGGGTACACCCCGATGATGTGGAGTTAGGTGCAGGAGGTACTATTGCTATTCATGCAAAGGCAGGATTGGTTACCGGCATTATCGACCTTACCAAAGGTGAACTCGGAACAAGGGGGAACGCCACTTTACGTTTAAAAGAAGCTAAAGCAGCAGCTAAGATACTTGGTGTTACTTTTAGAGAAAACCTTGGGTTAAAGGATGGTTTTTTTAAAGGAGATGATAAGGAGGTTTTAAAGATCATAGTGGCCCTCCGGAAATATCGTCCACGGATAGTTCTTTGTAATGCAATAAGCGACAGGCATCCGGATCATGGCAGGTCTTCAGAACTTGTTAGCAGAGCTTGTTTTTTGTCAGGATTAAGAAGAATTGCAACTAAAAATAAAGGCAGCCAACAGGATGCATTTCGTCCTGAAATAGTATATCATTATATACAGGACAGAATGATTAAACCTGATCTGGTAGTTGACATCTCTTCTTTTATGACTGTAAAAATGAATGCCATCAATGCATTTTCGTCACAGTTTTATAATCCAAAATCAAAAGAACCGGAAACAGCCATTTCAGGAAAAGATTTTATGGAATTTCAAATAGGAAGATGTGCAGAAATGGGACGCCAGATAGGGGTAAAGTATGGCGAAGGGTTTACTGTTGAAAGACCCGTTGGTGTAAAAAAATTAACGCATATTCAATAATCAAGCTCAAAAAAAAGGCTGCTTCATTTGAAGCAGCCTTTTTTGTACAGTACTTTTTGATGTATTACTTAATCACAACTTTTCCTGTTGAACGGAAAGACGCGGAACTTAAGGTAAACATATAAGCACCTGAAGTTAATTTAGAAACATCAATAAATTGTCTTGCTTCTCCTGCGCTGATAGTACCTAACTCTTTTGAAATTACAACTCTTCCTAAAACATCAGTCATCTCAATACGAGCAACTTCTGTTTTTGGCATGTTGAAAGAAATAGTAACATGATCAGTTGCCGGATTTGGAGCAACATAAACTGCAATTGTATTATTGTTTTCGTTGATTCCTGTTGGTGTCTCAATGCCGGTAACATCAGCATAAATAATATCATTTGGGAAAGGGATATTACTTGCATCAGCATTCCATGCTTGTTGTGCAGCAACAGCAGCACTGGTACTTAAAGCACCAAATACGCTGGAAACATAAGGAGCACCGTCACGCTGATAAACTATATGAAGATGAGCAGCAAGACCTGAACCGGATACTTTACGCGCCATAGTTGCGTAAACACCTTCCTGGAATTCACCGTCTCCACCTGCTGCCTGATCAGGAACAATATTGTATGGTGTTGACCAGGTAGCACCCATGTTGCCTGAACCAATCACATACGTATGACGGTGAGCACACTGGAATATCAATGTATCAGCTAATTCATTTGGAGCTGCAAAAGAAAGATACACATCATTGTTGTCATTAAATCCAATTGAAGGATGTGTAATCATACCGGCAGTTCCATAAAGGCCAAGTGGTTGTGTATTTGGAGCCACCGGAGTAGGAAGGTCAATAAATCCATTGTTATTTAAATCTTCAGCAACAGCAACAACTACCGGACCACCTGCCATTGTCTCATTCCAATACCATAGACCATCTGTAGTTGGGAAATAAGAAGAGTTAGCAGCCAGATCATCATCAAGAACAAACATACGTCCCATTGCAACGTGGCAGATACCATTATTGTCAATTGAAATAGTTGGATCTTCAGAAGCAGTTTCAATAGTGTCAGCAACGCTGTCACCATCTACATCGCTGATTGCAACAGTAGCATCATATAATGGAAGAGGGAATTGAAGAAGTACGGTCTTAACCCAAGTTGTTCCATTGTCAGTTGATTTCCACATTGCAATATCTTGCTCAAATCCACCGGCAACAATTGCAACAATATCACCACGGCAATCAATGTGGTAATTTTCTGCACTGAAACCAAGGTAGAAGTTCTCATCACAATCAGGTAAACGAACATGGTCAATATCCCATGTTACACCACCATCCTGTGAACGGCTATAAGTTAATGGTCCGCTTTGGTTCAGAACAGGAGAAGTTCCAGTTCCTTGTGAGTTAACAATAGCATGAATAGTAGTACCATTTGCACCACCTACTGCTAATTTACCCCAAACATCAGCCTGAGAAGTAAAACCATTAAAGGTACCAACAGGAGCATAATAGCTCCATGCACCGGTTCCGATTGGGCGCTTAGAAACAATAAGTCCGCTGTCGCCTGTATGAGCTAAAATATACTCGTCGGTTGCAGTACTGGAAATATTGGTAAAACCAGAACGCTTATACTCAACACGTGCAGTTGGCGCTGCTGACCAGGATGTGCCATCAAAATAAGCATACCCTGTTCCACGATCTGCAGATACTCCGGCAGGGGCCGGGATCATTGTCCATACAGCCGATAAAGTACCATTTCCATGGTTAGATACTCTTTTACCGGTGCCACGATTTGATTGTAAATCGTATAGTGTCTGACCAATTGTTGTTTCGGAAAGACCTGGAAATGAAGCAGTTGTTGGAGTAAATGAAGAGGTAACACTTGGAATTGTAGAAACTTTAACAGGCGCTGCT
>JANOBN010000113.1:0-5887 GCA_031411675.1 Bacteroidota bacterium
AAGGGATTAAAGAAGTTTTAAAAAGAAGGGATTAGAAGCACCACTGTTCGTATTACCACAACTGTTTGTTAGAAGCACCACTGTTTGATTACCGAACAAAGCCCTTCTTTTTAAAATTTCTTTTAATCTTATGTTAGCTGCTGCCGTGCTGTTCGTTCGGAGCACAACTGTTTGAGGTTCGCACAACTGTTTGTTAGAAGTTCGTTTCATTATCATAGCTCTGGTGAAAGTAAGTGTTTGTCCATGTCCAACCAACGATAAAATATTTTTAATCCTGTCTGCTCTCTTAAATGCTTGATATAATTTTTTACTTCTCTTGAAGGTTCTTCGTCACCAACTACAATCAGCTTATTCGCTTTGGTTGTTGTTGGATAAAATGAATACTCAAACAATTGTCCAACCGCTTGACGAATATTATTTTTTGCTGTGTCCGTTTTGATTTCAAAAAAGTGAAGTTCGTTGTTGTTAGAAGTTGCTTGAACATCAACATTATTTTTTTCTACTTGAATGTTTTTGAATTGTCCGCTTGCACGAAGAATTTTTGAAAGTGTGTTTTGTATCTTGTTGTGGTAAGGGTCAACAAAAGTTTCAGCAACTAATTTTCTTGAATAGCCGTCAGTTCCCTTTTCTTTAACCTCTTCAAATTTGAAGTCGGCAACTTTGTCCAAAAGTTTGTATCGGGTTGTCGTTAGGTTTTTATCCTTACTTGATAATCTTAGAAAGTCGTCATTGAGTTTAATGTCTTTGACTTTGAATTTTACATTAAAGAAAATGGTAGCAGGTGTTTCTTTTAAGTTTGTCGCATTGATACCTGCATTTTCTAAATCAGTTACCATTTCTTTTATCCAACCGTTTCGTTTATAGGTTTTGAAAGTTTCGGTTGATTCGTCTTTAGAAATACAAATTGCTTTGTCAATGTAACCAACAAGAAATTTTTGTCTTCCCGTAATTGTGTAAAGCCAAACTTTATAAGTGTTGTCAACATGTCTGTCGGTTTTGAGATTAAGAGGTTGGAGAAAACCGTAATGAAAGCCGTCAACAATTTTGGATTTGTCAAGCAACCATTCCTCATGTCCATAACCAACTATGTTCTCATAAGAGTCAGTGCTTGGACTTTTTCCGTTTGTTCCTGATGGCTTTGTCCACTTATGGTCGTTCCAACAAATTTTTGAAATCTTTTCTGTCATGTGTTTTGGTCTGTTCGTTTTTAGCAGTCAGTTCAAAGTTAGCAGTGTCCCCAACGGTTGCAGCTAACGGTTTGCGGCTTGGCGAAGGTGGCGATTTTCAGCACAAACTTTCATACGAAGCACTAAAGTTTATATACCCACAAAACTGTCCTACGAAGCACTGAGCCGCCACTTTTGCCAAACCGCTGTTATAAGCTGGCCTTCTGTCTGTCGAGGTTGTGAAGTCTTTGTCTGTCGTGAGTTTCGCTGTCATTGTCTAGTTGTGTTTTGGTCTGTTTGTGTCGACTGTGCGTTGCTTGTTTTAAAAATTTTAGAAGGGGAGATTTTAAAAAATAATTTTTCTTTTGGTGGCAAAGGTGGAAGCTCTATTGCAATTTTTGGATTGTGCGGTTGCCTTGTGCGAATTGCAATTGTGCTTACACCTGTGAAGGGCTTCATGATTTAGATTGTTTTCGTAATCCTGTTACCGCTGTTTCAATGTCTTGACAAGCAATATCGTTACTCCACTCTTTCCAAAATTTAATTGTTGCACTTTCAGGTTTTATTTTTGGCTCGGAAATTATTACTCTTGTTGGCAATAATGATGCGTCACCAACAATTAATGCTTCTCCTATGTCAAGGATAGGCAATACTTCTGTAAGTCCCGCTAAGTTGTCGGGGAGCAGTCTTTTAATTACTGCTTGGTCTTCTCCGTTTGAAAGTCGCAATGAAATAAAGTTATTGCATTGGCTCAAAACGGTTCTGTTTACTTCTGATGGTCTTTGACTGATTACCATTAAGCTTACTCCGTATTTCCTTCCTTCCTTTGCTATGCGTTCAAAACTCTTTAGTCCAAGTTCGGAAGCGGAGTCTTGATTTGTTCTCTCGGGAATGTATAAATGAGCTTCGTCACAAAGTAAACAGATTGGGTGTTGCTTTTCTTTTGCTGTCCATTGTTGCACTGTGAATACAATTCTTGCAACTAAACCTATTACAAGCGGAAGAACATCTGAGGGAACTTCTGAAAAGTCAATAATTTTAATGCCTGCTTTTTTAGCATTAAGAATAGAGCCTTGCATTAGACGACAACATAATTCATCCATCCAATTCAATTGAAGTTCATCGTCCGAAATTTGGAAAAGAAATCCCAATCTCTTGTCTTGACTTTTTGCCTCTAAACGTTGAATAAATCGTGTTAATTTTCCATTATACGGGCCTTGTTTGCCTGCGGCTGTTGAACCCGCAACCATTTCAACATCTAACCTTTTCAGTTCGTCCAACACGTTTCCAATCTCATAAGGAATAGGGCTGTCAATTGTAATGCTGTCTTTGAATACAGTGTCTTTTATTTTGTCAAGGTATTTCAACTTCTCATTAAAAACGGTTTTTGAAAAAAGCATTGCTTGATTAGGTGCATTGCTGTCGCTTCTGTCAAGAAGCATTGCCAACATTTCTTCGTAGGTCAATAACCAATAAGGCAACATTAAAACATTATTAGCAAGATTTCCTTTCTTACCCAAATCAGAAGGATTTGCAATTCGCAAGTGTTGTATTCCATCTGCTTTAAAATCTTTTCCACTATACTCTCCATGAATATCAAACAAAATACAGTTTGCCATTGGGAGCTGTGCGATTTGCTCAATGAGTTTTGCAACACACCATGACTTTCCTGAACCTGTGCTACCTACAATCACTGCATGTCTTTGAAAAAGTTTATCTCCATCTAAAAATGCTTCTGCATTTTCATCTATTGAATATTTGCCTATTGAAAGAGGAATTTTGTAATTCTCCTTTGTTGAAATTGTTTGCATGAACTTGGTAATATTCTCTCCATCTATCGGAAAACAAGGGGCTTCAATTTCAGGAACAGTATCAAGAGTTCTCTTAAATACATTTTCTTTTTCTCCGTGTTTGTCAAGCAAAGTGCCGATTAAGTTTACTTTCAGAATGTTTTCAGTGAACAGAAAATTACTTAGTCCTAAATCATCTCCTGAAGGTTGTTCTTCATCTGAAGCTTTTCGAGTAATACGATTTATAATACCGATAAGATGCTGTCCTGCTTTTGAGCTTTTGATTGCGACTAAATGATTTACTTGTAGCTTTCTTAGTTTTTCTATTTCGGCAACTTTAACGATTAATGTTGCAGTATCAACACTAAAAACCGTTCCGATGGAAGATGATTCTTCAAATTTAAAAATTGCCATGAGTTTATGATTTGATGAGTTTAAGATATTCTGCCAATGTCCAATAACTTACATTCGGAATAATTTCTGGTGTTGGAAATAGCGATGAATAAATACGACTATCCGTTGTGTTTGCCTCCTCAATTAGAATGTATGCTTTGCTATTATTATCAATGATTGATTGTTTCGTTTTTGCTGTTATCTCTTTAGAAATTACGATTATGGGTTTGTTATTTTTTATTTGTGTAATTAATTTTGGTTGAACATGAATATCGTTGAAGCCGTAGCCTATACATAAAAATCCATTTGCGTTTTCTATTTCATTGTCCGCTTGTGTGAATATTGTTCTGAAAGGTTCTAATTGTGTTTCAAAATATTTTGATAGCCCTGGCGTTACTATTGATGGTTTCAAATCCATTGGGATTGTATGCCGTAAGGGAAGTTGAATATCTAATTCCTCTTGCGTTTTAAACCAGTCCAATGAACCATGAACTTTCCAAATATTTACCTGACCATTAAATCCCTTTAATGCTTTGATGTTACTTTGATGAATTTGGTTTGTAAAGTGTCCCAAATAGTTTTGAGCAAAACCGTTGCAAATAAAAGCACCAGCAATACTTGCAGCATATTCTGCAAGTCTGTCGTAATTAGTTGTAATTATTGATAGCTTCTTATCTGTTGGATAAATCAGATACTTTGTCAATTCTGCCAGCGGAAACTCAATTTTATTGCTTACAAATTGGTCGTATGCTTCAAGATCATGTTTATTTACTAATTCCCATGTCTTGAAAATGATTTCATTGAGAACTTTTGGTCGGATACGCAACTCTTGCAAAGCCAATTCCAAGTCTTTTAATTTGTCAAGTTGAACTATAAATTCATTAAATTGATTTTGGTCGTCTGTGTCTGAAAACGAAATCGAAATTTTTAAGTGTTCCCCAAGTGTCCACATAGATGGCAACTTGAATGGAATGGATGAGCCACTTCCAAGTATCACCAATGGAACTTTGTTCGTCCAGTCTTGAAGTTGTTTTAATAATGCGTCAAAGTCCATTTTATTTTTAGTTACTTGCCTCTGTTCAATCTCCTTGAAGATAATTTTTTCCAAATACTATGAGCTAAATTTATTTCCTTTTGTGTCAAGCCGTAATGTTCTTTCAATATGATTTGATTGGTTATTTTTAAGACTTCTTCAATATCTGTTTTATCCCGAATTAATTTGTCAATTTGAGAAAGCAACTTTGCGTTGTCTTTGTGATATGGCAATAAAACCTTTTCTGCTTCATTTGGCATTAGTTCTAAAACGCCTCCACCGTGGCTTCTTCCGCTTACTTCTGTAAAGGCAAGTGATAGCGAATTGTAATAACTGGCTGTAAGTGCATTTATATCTGCCCCTTGTTTTACGAAAACTCGGTGCATTGTGTCTGTGGTATATGCTCCCGCCTCATTAATTATCAATCTTGGGTAAAGATTATTTCTTCTAATAAACAAAGCATCTGAAATTTTTAAAGAAGGAACTACAAACCAATCATTTCTAATTCCAGTCTTATAGCCTTTATGAATACCTAAACTTTCTCCATGAGCAATATATTTTACTGCTCCGTTTTTCTGATTGAGGTTTTGTTTGTCGGGAAATGCAAGTAAATGTGCTTTGGCTTTTGAAAATTTATTTTTCTCCCAATCTTTTTCTGTAAAAATTACACTGTTTACCTGCACACTTCTTCCAACCATTGGCTTTGCATAGTCGTGTAAGTCGTATTCTTCAACTTTTGTAAGTGGAACAGTGAAGAAATCATTTGAGCCTGTTGTTATTCCAACTTCAACTTTTGCATATTTTCCGAGAGTAGAAATGCTTCTTTTCTTGGCAATATTTTCTAAAAAGTCAATTTCTTCTTGTTCTAAAAAATAGAAAGTCCATTTATTAGATTTAAAATCAATTTTCTTTTGTGGACTTTTTAACTTAGCAGTATCAAGCGTTTTCAATTCGCTTGCATCTTTTAGTTCGATATGCTCAATATTGTGTTCTTTACTTCCGTTTTTTTCGCAAAGAAGTAAAACAACCTCTTGTTGAATATTAGGAAATACAAGCTTTTCAAATGAAATGATATTTATTTTATTGTAAAATTGTGCAATGAATTTTCTCAATTGCAGTGCAAAAGAAACCTGTAAAATTTCTGCCGGTAAAACAAAACCAATTTTTCCGCCTTTGTCTTTTAATAAAAGGGAAGAGCCTACAACGAACGAAACCCAAGCATTTGTGAGTTTAGAATAAGTCAAGCCTGCTTTTATAAAAATATCACCTGCCTCAACTTGTTGTTTTCTGTCAAAAAACTGATAGCGTATGTATGGCGGATTTCCTACAACTAAGTCGAAGCGTTGTAAAGTATTGTTGCAATAAGTGTGGAAATCATCATTGATAATTTGTTTGTTTTTCAAAACAATTTTCTCCGCCTTTTGTGCTTCAATTTCATCAAATTCAATTGCAGTTATTGATTTGTATTTTGATTTTAGGCCTTTCAACTGTTCAAGGAATACTCC
>JANOBN010000114.1:0-3035 GCA_031411675.1 Bacteroidota bacterium
CGGCAAGGCCACGTCCATTCCTTTCGACTGCATTATTGCAATGTAACTATTTTCTTCTCATGCTCATTATCCGCTGTGACAGCTTTTTGTTGCTGATGTTGATCCGTGCAAGAACGCAAGGTCGAAAGGAACGGACTGGAAGTGTTGCTTTCGCCGGATATAAGTTAGAATTATTTTCACTTTGCGGCCCTCTGCGTTTTCACTCTGCGCCCTTTGCGGTTAAATAACGTCTGATTAATCAAAGTCACTTGCTGAAAGTTGTGCATCGCAGTTGACATCGTTTTTGTTTCTGCAAAATCGTATGCTGAAATGTTTCAGAAATTTGATACAATGAAACTATACTTTGTGACAACTTTTTGTTGTGGAGGCTGATCCTTGCAAGAACTTAAGGTCGAAAGGAACGGACTGGATATGTTGCTTTCGCCGGATGTAACTTAGTTGTGTAGCCCTGCAATTAGAAGTTCCATTTTTTTAATAGGCTATGGTAAAATTATTCTGTTCTCGATGTTTCTTTATTTACTTAAAGAAGCATCGACGAGGAACAGCACTGAGAATTAATCCAAGTCTAAAAAAAATTTAAATTGCATTTACGAAATTCTCTCCCTGAAAAATCTGTACTAGCTACTTGATACTAGCTACTACTAATAAGCCCACTTCAACCAAATAGCGCCCCAGGTGAAGCCGCCGCCAAAAGCTGCTAAAATAAGATTGTCGCCTTTGTGAAGTTTATTCTCCCATTCCCACAAACAAAGTGGAATAGTGCCATTGGTGGTATTGCCGTATTTCTGAATGTTGAGCATTACCTTATCTTCACTCAATCCCATACGATTTGCTGTTGCGTCGATGATGCGTTTATTTGCCTGATGTGGCACCAACCATGCAACATCATCACCGGTAAGATGATTGCGTTCCAATATTTCTGCCGAGACATCAGCCATTCCTTTTACTGCAAATTTAAAAACAGGCTGTCCGTCCTGAAATATATAATGTTCTTTTGCATCCACTGTGTTGTGTGATGCAGGCTTTACACTTCCGCCTGCTTTCTGATGCAGATATACTCTGCCTGAACCATCACTCTTCAATAAGGAATCCATTACACCATTACCGGAAGTATCAGGCTCCAGCAAAACACATCCACCACCATCACCAAAAATAATGCAAGTGGCACGATCGGTATAATCAACAATGGAACTCATTTTATCAGCTCCGCAAATAATCACTTTTTTATAATGACCACTTTCAATAAATTTTGCTCCTGTGGCGAGCGCAAATAAAAATCCGGAGCAGGCTGCATTTAAATCGTATCCAAAAGAATTTATTGCACCTACTTTATCAGCAATAATATTTGCTGTTGCGGGAAACTGCATATCGGGAGTAGTAGTTGCACAGATGATCAGTTCAATTTCTGATGCATCCATTTTCATTTTAGCGAGCAACTCTTTCAAAGCGTTTGCTGCAATGTCAGATGTTCCTAATCCTTCTCCTTTTAATATTCGTCTTTCTTTAATACCTGTTCTGGACGTGATCCACTCATCGTTAGTGTCCACCATTGCTTCCAACTCTTTATTGGTTAACACATAATCCGGAACCCATCCTTGTACTGCAGTGATTGCTGCTCTGATTTTTGTCATGCCTGTGGAGTAAGAGTACTCTGAAGAGCACCGGAAATTTTTTCAGAAAGGCCGGCTTCAGTAACCTTGATGGCACTGTGAACCATATTTTTTATTGCCAGTTGCTGACTGATTCCATGAGCAATTATTACGGGAGCATTTACACCCAATACCGGTGTGCCTCCGTAATTCTCATAATTAAAACGATCAAAATAAGCATCATGAATATCTCTGCGTTTGATGAGTCCGTAAAACGATTCTGCCATTTTTAAAATAACATTACCGGTGAAGCCATCACAAACAATTACATCAGCCTTATTATTGAATAAATCGCGTCCTTCAATATTACCAATGAAATTTACTTCTTTAGAGTTTCGTAACAATTGATTGGTTGCCTGTGATAAGGCATTTCCTTTTTCTTCTTCCTCACCGATGTTCATCAGTCCTACTTTAGGATTAGGAATACCATAAACGTTTTCTAAAAAAACACTTCCCAAAACAGCGAACTGTTGCAATACTTCCGGCTTACAATCGGCATTGGCACCTACATCCAGAAAAACTCCCCAGCCGCCATCTTCTTTTGGAAGAACGGAGCTTATTGCAGGACGTAAAATTCCGGGAATAGTTTTTACACTGAACATTGCACCCACCATCATGGCTCCGCTATTTCCTGCACTAGCAAAAGCGTCAATCTCTTTCTTCTTAAGAAATTCAAATCCGCGGGAAATACTGGAATCCGGTTTTTGCGTAATGGCTTTTGCAGGATGCTCATGCATACCAATTACTTCAGTAGTATGAATAATATCAACTCGTGAAACGTCGGCATTTTCACGCGTAAAAATATCGCAGATGGCCTGTTTGTCTCCAAACAAAACCATACGCACAGAAGATGGAACCTCAGCTAAAGCTGCTATAACACCTTTTGTTGTTTCAAGCGGCGCATAATCACCGCCCATTATGTCGATACCTATTCGCATGGAAGTTGTTTGTTATTCGTTAATGATAATGTGTTACTAATCTCTAATAACTATTAACTTTAAACGATTAACCTTCTCTTTCCATTACTACTTTTCCTTTGTAATACAATTTATCTTCATGCCAATGAGCGCGATGCCATAAATGAGCTTCGCCTGTAGTTGAATCTACTGCAATAGTCGGAGCAACCGCTTTGTCATGAGTACGACGTTTATCTCTTCTGCTCTTGGAGATTTTGTGTTTAGGATTTGGCATTTTTTTGAGATTTTGACCATAATCCTTCCGCACCCACAAAAGCCCTTACTGACGTAAGTGTATTAACAGCAAAGTAAAGTGTGCCGAGTTCAACAGCAATAAGTACAGCCATAATGCCAACCACAGAGTACAATTTCTTTGCGATAGAAACATCTTTAAACCATTTGAAAAATGAAAAATTTGCCATAACTAATT
>JANOBN010000115.1:0-3004 GCA_031411675.1 Bacteroidota bacterium
TGCCCTGGGGCAATCTGTACAGGTTCGGTAGCGAGCGGTACGTGTCCGCAAGACCATGTGGAGGCAGTTCCCCAGTTCCCTGTTGCCTGTGAAGTGTTTAAGGCACAAGTACAGGTGCTACTTAAAGCATCACCTGTGATAGTCCAGCCTTTTCCACCACTGGCGATTGGAGTAGAGAGGGTAGTTCTTACCGCTGTTGCACAATATTTCAAAGGTGAAGTGTCTCCTAAATTTTTATTGGTATAACCTGCATTATTCCAAGCTGTTAAAATGGTATCATAGTTAGATACGTTTATGCCTGAATTATTAAAAATATTAGTCATGTTCGTTGTATTAGCAATGTTCCATGAACCAATATTTTGATTGAAGGTACTGGCTAAGTAAAACATATTACTCATATTTGTTACCGCTATCGTATTCCATGAACCAATATTTTGATTGAAAGCATTGGCATTGAAAAACATTTTATTCATATCTGTTACTGCTGCTGTATTCCATGAACCAATATTTTGATTAAAGACACTTGCTCCACTAAACATACCACTCATATTAGTTACTGCTGAGGTATTCCACGAGCTAATATTTTGATTGAAAGCCGTGGCACTTGTAAACATATAACTCATATCTGTTACTGCTGCTGTATTCCATGAACCAATATTTTGATTAAAATTACTGACTCCAAAAAACATAAAACCCATATCTGTTACTGCCGCTGTATTCCATGAACCAGTATCTTGATTGAATGCAATTGCATTACCAAACATACCGTACATATTAGTTACAGCTGATGTATTCCATGAGCCAATGTTTTGATTAAAAGCAATTGCTCGGTCAAACATATAACGCATATTTGTTACCTTTGACGTATTCCATGAGCCAATATTCTGATTGAAGGCAATTGCTCCTTCAAACATCTGAGCCATGTCTGTTACGGCTGTGGTATTCCATAAACCAATATTTTGATTAAATGAACTTGCACTTTCAAACATTCCCCACATATTGGTTACAGCTGCTGTATTCCAAGAGCCAATATTTTGATTGAATTCACTTGCTTCAGAAAACATAAAACGCATATTTGTTACTGCTGAGGTATTCCATGAACCAATATTTTGATTAAAAGCACTGGCATAGAAAAACATAGCACTCATATTTGTTACAGATGCTGTATTCCATGAATTAATATTTGTTGGACTATTCAATACGCTACATCTATTAAACATAGAACTAATATTTGTCACACCTGCAAGATTTGGTATATCTGGGGCTGTAATATTCAAATTATTACAACCAAAATAAGCATTTTGCATAGATGTCCACGCCACGTTTCCCCATTCTTTCACATCAATTAGACGACTTCTATCGATTCCATTATTTATAGCAAATGCTTGGAAATTAGTAGGTTCTATACTTAGGTCAATCGTTGCTCCCGAGGGCAAGCCTGTGATAGTAGCTATAGTGCCACTAAATGACCCTGAGCCAGTAGCTCCTGATCCACCTATTTGTTGCCAAGTATAATTTACAACTCCAGCAGTTGTTACGTTAAAACTTATTTCATTAGTTCCTGAACCTACCGTTGCCAAGTTCCAACGAGTAATGAAATTATTGGTAGGCACAAAGCCTGTTCCCTTAATCACAAACGAGTATGGATTTTCGTTAAGGCCGTTATTGGGAATGCTTATTGTGGCAGTCCTATCTCCTCTTGCGGGTGGGTCGAAGGTAACTTGGAAAGTGGTACTGCTCAAACCTGCAATGGTCGTTGAGGGAACTGTTGTGACGATAAAATCCAAGGCATTGACACCCGTAATATCCACAACAGGGCTTCCACTAAGTAGTAAATTTTGATTACCTGTATTTTCAATAGTGAAAGTTCTGGTTATTGTGCCTGAAGAAGCTAATACTGAACCGAAGTTCGTATGATTATTGAGACTTGGGATAGTGCTTCCATTTACGATGTTTACATTATTACCTTTCAAGTTTATTTGTTTGGGTATAAATTTAATCATCTCATTTATCACACTCACTGTATTTACACCGTTAATACCTGATTCTGTGGTAAATCGTGAGCCAGTATTATTACAGATTCCAATAGTACGACTAAATGGACCTGGATTAGATTGTACATTGCCTACATGAAGTTCAATCTTGTTCGAACCTTCATACAATTGAATTTGTACATTAGAAAAATTGGAAGAACTACTACCATAAGTTTTTATGCTTTTAAAATTGATTACACAGATTCGATTAGGACTTGAACCAGTTACAAAATAGTTAATCAAAGCAGAGGGAGAGGCACTTGTTCTACAATCAAGATCAGCACTTGCAAATGTGATAGCATTATAATTGCCAGAATTTGGCAAAACATTGCCATAGTCTCCACTCTTTCCTGAGCCAAAAGAAATGACTCCATTAGAACCAATGTAGAATTGGGTATAAACTGTTTCATAAAAATTAAAGCTAAATCCTATGTTGTAAGGCCCTGCTGAATTATCATCACCCAAGCCAGTTATAGTAGTAACACCCGTTGCAGGCGTAGGGATTTCGGCGATTGTTCCTCCACGAGTGATAGAATATTGGGCGGTTATTTTAAGCGAACTCAAAATAAAGATTAAGGTAAAGAACAGTATTTTGTTCATAAGATTGTGGCTTATTTTTTGTATAAATGAAGAAATTTATCTGATATGAAAACTTCTTACGAAGGTATAACCGATTCATTAGCAAATTATTAAAGAAATTTTTCAAACCAAAGAATGCAAGAATGTAATTTACGAGATTCTTCGATATATTTGGCTCATCACTCATAACTTATCACTTATAACTTCATAAAATCCTTACCTTTGTAAATCAATAAATAACAAAAAAATGGATATATATGTAGGGAGTATTCAAATGGAAGGATTCAAAATTAGTAGAGATTTTTGGCGAATTTGGCGAAGTACATTCTGCCAAAATTGTAATAGATAAATTTACTCGTCAAAACAAGGGCTTTGCATTCGTAGAAATGCCT
>JANOBN010000116.1:0-3110 GCA_031411675.1 Bacteroidota bacterium
GACAAGCCCCTGCACCCAGAAGAAACTGAATATCCCGGCTAAAAACATTAGCTTTTCATAGTTACCGATAAGATGTATCGGCGTACCAAGTTTAACAAGGATGATGCCTGTCAGAAAGAATCCTCCAAACCTCATTAACTGAAAAAGCTGGAGACTGTTGATGCTGTTTAGTTTCGTTAATTTCAAACAGGATTATTTAATTGTAAAAATATTTTTTATTTTTAATCGAAGTGAATTGCCGATAACTATTACATCGGAAAAAGCCATAGAGAAGGAACTGATTATAGGACTTAACCAACCTCCGGCAGCAATTGGTATGGCAATAACATTATAAATGAGCGCCCAAAATAAATTTTGTTTTATAGTGGTAAAAGTAGCCTTTGCCAATTGATGTGCTTTTATTATTGGGAATAGTGATTTTTCATTCATCATTACAATATCAGACGTTTCTATTGCAACCTGAGTAGCACTTCCAAAGGAAATACCCACATCAGCAATGGATAATGAAGGGCTGTCATTTATACCGTCACCAACCATTACAACAACGCCACTTTTTTTCAATAGTTCAATAACTGAAGATTTATCAGCCGGCAATTTTTCTGATATGATTTCATTTATACCAAGTTCATCACCAATTTTCTCACATTGTATTTTTCTGTCGCCACTTAATAATACAGAATGAAATCCTTCTTTGTGAAAATAGCAAATCATTTCTTTTGCACCGGTTCTTATGTTTTCTGATATGGAAAATGCAGCGAGTGTTTTTTCGTTTTTTGACACTAATACCTGATACTCTTTGAATGGTTCAGCTTCGGCAGAATTCATAGGGCGACCAATGAAATAGTTGTTGTTATCCTGATCAATTCCACGCATACCAAATCCCTTTTCTTCCTCTATAAATTTAAATTTTTTATATATTGATCCGAGAGCAGGTTCCGGCAATTTTAAAAGCGCTTTTCCTATTGGATGGCTGGAGTGTTTTTCAAGTTGCTGAATGATGTAATGTACTTCGTCTTCGTTAGCAAAGTACTTTTTTTCATTGATGGATAAGTCGGAATTTGTTAAGGTGCCGGTTTTGTCAAAAACAATAATGTTTGCCTGTCCGAGATCTTCTAAAATCCTTCCTCCTTTTATAAGTATTCCTTCTTTAGCAGCGCGTCCTATGCCAACAGCAACTGCTGTAGGGGTAGCTAAACCCATAGCACAGGGGCAGGAAATAACCAGCACAGCTATACTCCTTAAAATACTGTCGGAAAGAGACACATTAAAAAATGTAAAGGAGCCAATAAAAGTGCAACCGGATATTATTAAAACTGCCGGAACAAACATGGAACTTACTTTATCACCCAGTCGTTGTATTTCAGGTTTTTGATGAATTGCATTTCTTACGATACTTATTACATTATTCAGCATCGTTGAATTACCGGTGGCTTCGGCAATTATTTTAATGGTGCCTTTTATTACGATGGTGCCCGCAAGTACTTTGTCATTTTCTGATTTATCTGCCGGTAAGGATTCACCGGTCATTGCCGACTCATCAATGCTGGCATTGCCCCAATAAATTAATCCGTCTGCAGGAATTTTATCTCCGGTATTCACCAGAATTAAATCGTTCTTTTTTAATTGGTCAGCATTTATTTCTTCAATAGTTTCATTTTGAGTTAGCGCATTATTAATTCGATTTGCAGTTACCGGTTGCAGTAATGCCAATGAATGAATAGCGGAACTTGTTTTTTTTAATGTGCGATGTTCAATAAGATTTCCAAGTAATAAAAAAGTAATAATGGCAGCCGAAGTTTCAAAAAACAAAAACTGGTGTCCCGCAACTGTATTGCCATAAAGAATTAAGCCGGACAAGCTATAGATAAATGCTGACAGCGAGCCGGTAATAATAAGCACATCCATATTGGGCTGAAGATTCTTTAAAGACCCCCATGCACTTTTTCCAAAATGAATAATACCAATGTATAACACAGGAATAGACAACAGCAACTGAAAGTAGCCATTATGCAAAAGATGAAAAGGCAATAGCATATGAAGTAAAAGAGGTACCGTAAAAATGGCGGCAATGGCAAAAAACAATTCCTGCTTTGAAAAATTATTTTTTTTAATAATAACTTCAGCTTTTAATGAAGCTGTATAGCCCAGACTGTTAATTTCCTTTATTACCAACGGAACAGACAGATTTTCTTCAGCCAAAACCTCCACCTGACCCTCGTCATAACTCACGCTCACATCTTTTAGCCCCTTTTTAACAAGGTGTTTTGTGATTCCCTGTGCACAACTGTTACAGGTCATGCCTTCAACGCTGAAGACAATTTTTTCCTCCATAGGGCAAAGTTAAGTCGTTTTAGCCACCTTTTTGTCTTAAAAAACCAGCCAAATCAGCTGTTTTGAACAAGCAGCTGGTTATTTTCTTAAAATTTTGTATGGTAATTAATAATGAAATAGATTTGTTAACTGGTAAATTAATTGTGCAGCCATTGAAAAATGCACATAATCTAAAACTAAACATACTAAATGAAGAACCAAAGCAAGCAAATTGTAAAATTAATATGCCTCATTATTCTTATGGTGAATCAGGCTTTTGCATTTAAAACGTCTGGAAATGACCCTTATGCAATAACATTTATTGATAGAAAGGTCGTAAAAGATCCACAATATCAACAACTATTGTTGCAACAGGCCAGCTGGCAGAAGTTTATTCAGCAACAGCAAGGTTGGACTGCAATATTTGATGAAAGCAGCGGTCTTCCGCATCGTGCTTATGGCGCGCCTGTGAGTATTGCCGGAGTATCAGATCCTTCCGGTGCAGCAACTGCATTTATTAGTTATAATCTCAGTTCTATGGTTGGTAAATCCGTTCAGCTGGAGCAAACAGGAGTTAATGTTGCCTCAAAATATGTAAATGTCAACTACAAACAAATCTGGAAAGGACTGGAAGTACTCTTTAGTCGTGTCACTGTAAGAATGACTCCCGATTATAAGGTGGTTTTATTCGGACTCGATGTACAGAACGATATAAAAACAAACCTTGTTGCAAGTCTCGATGCAAATTCAGCAATTAATATTGCACTGAATGATTTTAACGGCTTCAATCCTGTTGTAAC
>JANOBN010000117.1:0-14491 GCA_031411675.1 Bacteroidota bacterium
CTAAAAATCGGTCCTTTATGCAAGCGTATTTTTGGAAAACCCGGCTTGCCCTTCAAGTTCCGGCGCCTATACCGAATAAATTAACATTCTAAATCAGGGGGATTAAAACTTCGAAAATAATTCCAAAAATTCTTCCTTGCGATTGCGTGCAACAGTAACAGTATCTCCGTTACTCATCACCACATAACCACCATCTGTCTTCACAAACTTCTTTACATGCGATAAATTCACTAAGGAAGAATTATGAATCCTGTAAAAACCATTACCATCAATCAGCTCATCTAATTTTCCAATAGATTTAGATACCAGAAGTTGCGTATTATAACTCATAAAAACAGTGGTATAACTTCCTTCGGCCAGACAATAAATTATTTCCTCCAGCTTCACATATTCCAAACCCTCATTGGTTGTCAACGCGATTTTATTTTGTGGCACCTGAATATTCATTGTTGTTTCTTTCAGATGTCTGATTTGCAGGAGAGTTAATGGCGAAGGCGTATTAGTAGCCTTTAACACAGCTTCAATAAGCTCTTCTTTATGCACAGGTTTTAATAAATAATCAAGGGCATTGAAGCGGATAGCCTGAATTGCATATTTATCAAAAGAAGTAGTAAACACCACATGAAAGTTCGTATCTGAAATCTGTTGAAGCATTTCAAAACCAGTCATATCACCCATTTCTACATCTAAAAAAACCAATTGTGGCTGCTGCTTGTTTAAACAAACAATACCTTCTTTACCGGAATGTGCAACAGCCTGCAGTTTAACTTCCGGACAATAATTCTTCAAAAGCAGTGATAAATCATCAATGCATTGTTGCTGGTCGTCAATAATAATTGCTTTAATCATAAGTGATCTGCTAAAGTACGAACATAAACCGAAATAAAAAATAGAATTGGATTTTGCAAAAAATCAAGTGTCAGAACATCTTTTATAATCAACTTTCTACTTAATCAGATTGATTCCATTATGCTTTTAAAGATGAATGATATTCTGCACCTGTTTTTCTAAAAAGTAGTTAGAATTAACTATCAAAAATAGTCATGAATGAAGAGAATTCCCGATATAAAACTTGTTACCTTGCAATTATATAATTAACTAAGCATATATCTTTAAAAATTGCGTATTACTTTTATTTACATTGTTATTTATTAACGCTTCCGCTAAAGCACAGTTACCCGGCACTCTTGATTCTACTTTTAATGGATTAGGATTTAATACCTATGATTTCGGCTTTCAGGATAATCTGAATGATGTGAAGGTGATGCCTAACTAACAGATACTTTGTACCGGAGTTGCTTTAAGTAACGCTTATACAGGAGATTTAAAGGTACTAAAATATAATTCAAACGGCATACTCGACAATGGTTTTGGCAAGGTAGTGTTTTTAGTTTTCTAACATCATCGGAAACCTATGGCTTTGACAGTTACCTTCTGGCAAACGCGATGATTATCATTGCAGGATTAGCAGCAATAATTTTTGGTTATTATGATATTTTGCTATTGCGCATCAACGAGAACGGAACGCTGGACCAGGCATTTGGTAACAATGGATTTACTGTTACCAGTTTTAGCGGACAAAATGATTTTGCTTATGCAATGACAGTACAAAATGATGCATTTATCCTGCGTTATAATAACGGTGGTGTTACATCACTCTCTGAACTTTCTGCACCAAATGAATTTGCAGTTTATCCTGATCCTGTTTCTGTAGGAGAGCAAATTACAATTTATGTTCAGCAGGGTTTTGCTACGGACTTACAAATACAAATTGCTGATGTAACCGGAAGTATACAATTTAATAAACAGCTTGTTCGTTCCGATAAAGCAAAGTTTCAGTTACAAGTTCCACCCGGTTTATCGTCAGGGCTTTATTTCATAACATTAACTGATAGTAAATTCCGGCAAGTAAAGAAGCTGTTAGTAAATTAGGCTTCAAATGGAATTTCTGTAAGAAAATCATTTTAAATTATTTGATTTTTCTATCTATTATATAGTTGCCAACATTCGATGAAGTGAATCAACTTATTTCTTAAACTTGCTTGTCCAAAGTTGGTTTAGTAATGAAGAAATATTTACCGGCAGTATTCCTTTTGCTCTTTTATAATCCATGTATTGCTCAGATAGTATATGGAGCAAACAATTATACAGAGTATCATCCCGGCACTCTTCCGTTTGTTTTCTCCGTTCCTCATGGTGGTAGTCTTAATCCATCCTCTATTCCTGATCGCACTTGTAATAATCCCACTTTAGTATCAGATGCTAATACTATTGAACTTGCAATGCAAATTGACACCGGTTTCTTTAATTTAACCGGGTGCCATCCTCATATTATTTATTGCAATTTGAAGAGAACCAAACTTGACTGTAACCGAAACCTCGCTGACGGAGCCTGTGGCAATGCAGATGCAATTACTGCCTGGATAGAATTTAATCATTTTATAGATTCATCACAAGCAATCGCACAAAGTCAAAATAACGGAGTTGCTTTTTATATCGATTTGCATGGACATGGTCATACTGTGCAGCAACTGGAGTTAGGTTATTTATATTATGATACCGAGCTGGCACTAAGTGATAGTATGCTGAATACTCCTTTATATATGAGTTATAATTCTATCCAAAATCTGGTAGCCAATAACATTAATGGTTATACTAATGCTGAAATGCTAAGAGGGCCATTTGCGCTTGGAACATTATTAGGTAATGCAGGATACCCTTCTGTACCAAGTTTTCAAACTCCTGCTCCGGGAACTAATCCTTATTTCAGTGGAGGATATAATACAGCAAATCATACCAGCTATGCAGCAAACAATTCGGTAAACGGTTTGCAGATAGAATGCAATTATACCAATGTAAGAGATACTTATCTGAACAGAAAAATATTTGCAGATTCATTGGCATCCGTATTGGTGCAATATTTATTGATTCATCAGGGTGTAAATTTTTCCAATTGCAATATAAATGGAGTTGATGATTTGATTACCTCTAAAAAAGCAGGTATTTCACCAACTATTTTAGATGGAAATGGAACGATTACCGTAATTGGATTGGAAGTAGCAGGCAATCAATTTATTGTTACAAATGGTAATGGACAGGAAGTGGTAAATGGAATTATTAATCAGGAAAATAAATTACAAATACCAAAAACTTTATCGAAGGGAATGTATATACTTACTGTAAATTATAAAACAAAGGCGCAGACATTCCGTTTCCTTGTACAATAGCAACATTACATTATATCCCGACCGGATGCCAGGTAGTTTTAATTTCCTGACAGGATATAATACGGTATGGAGAACGCACATCTTCTTTTGAATAATTAATCAAACGCTTTACATTTAAGGAAGCATTGGTTTGTGCAGTGATCAGATGATCAGCAGTAAGATCGATATAAACAAATGCATTTACATCCATGTGTGAAGAGGCATGACCAATGATTTCTTTACGATGTCCGGTAAGCAGATTAATAACACCACCCGGAAGATCGGATGCATGTAGCACTTCAGCAAATTCAATGGCAGTGAGCGGAAATTTTTCGGCAACTAATACGGTACAGGAATTCCCTCCTGCAATAACCGGTGCCACAGAAGCTACTAATGATGTTAATGCAGAATTTTCACTTGGAAAAATAGTGACTACTCCGGTAGGCTCCGGATAACTAAAGTTAAAGTGTGAGGATTCAACCGGATTCACACTACTGAATATCTGAATATATTTATCAGTCCAGCCGGCATAATACACCAACAGATCAATGGCTTCATTTACTTCTGCAGTTGCGTCAGCTTTTGTCAAGCCTTGTTTAAGCATGGTATCAACAAACTGTGCTTTACGGCCTTCCAGTGTTTCTGCTATACGGTATAGAATCTGTCCTTTGTTATAAGAGGTACGTTTTGCCCATTCCGGTTGAGCTTTACGGTTGCTTACAATGCTGTCACGAAGATCCTTCCTTGATGAACGGCAAATGTTGGCAATCACATTTCCTGATTTATCTTTCAACACATAATAACGCCCGGATTCTGTTCTGGGAAATTTTCCGTCTATATATAATTTATAAGTCTTATTTACTGATAGTCGATCTTCAATAACAGCATGTCCATTCAGTCCTTTACCATTCTCGACAACCGTCTTTTTTGCAACTTTCTTTTTAATGGTTTCCATTTTAAATCTGTGTATTAAGTCAGATGTTTGTTTCTATTAAAATATATAATTTTTAACCGCAAAGAGCGCTAAGTTTTTAGCAAAGAGACGCAAAGGGGTTTCATTAGAAATTATGTACTACTCTTTTTATTCCATCTTTTAATCTTACAACGTTGAAATTTATTAGCAGCCCAATTTTACATGTTGATAATTTAAGGTATGTTAAAACTTGTGCTGTATGAATTTCATTTAATTGTTCTACTGATTTTACTTCAATTATTACTTTATTATTTACTATTAAATCTGCTCGGTATCCACATTCCAGTTTAACATCTTTAAATACTAATGGTATACCTTTTTCTATTTCAACATATAATCCTTTTCCTGATAATTCATAATATAGACATTCTTTATAAGCCGATTCTCAAAGCCCGGGTCCCAGAGCAGTATGCACTTCGTATGCACATCCCAGTATTTGACCTGTTAAATTGTTTAATGCAAATTGAATAGTTGATAATCCTTCGAATTTGTTTTCTTCTTTCATTTTGAAACTTGTTTATTGAAACAAATTTCAACTATTATTTTGTGATTACCGATTCTGTTTTTGAGATACGAATAATAGGTTCTATTTGGTGTTACCCATTTTAACGCAGAGGGCCACAGAGTTGAAATCACTGAGTTTCGCAGAGTGAAATACTTCTCTGCGGCTCTCCGCGCATTTTTTTCTCTGCGTTCTCCGCGTTTAAACTACCCAATATCAATAGTAACATAAGCATCAATTTTATTGTAATCTTTTTTTGAATAATGTATCATCAATAGAACCTTATGATAAATTTACATTAGCATCCAATCCATGCAATCCGCCTTCTTTTCCCATTCCACTTTCTTTATAACCACCGAATGGAGAAGTTGGATCAAATTTATTATAGGTATTTGCCCAAATTACACCTCCACGCATTTTTGTTTTCTTCTTTCATTTTGAAACTTGTTTATTGAAACAAATTTCAAATATTATTTTGTCATTACCGACTCTGTTTTTGAGATACGAATAATAGGTTCTGTTTGGTGTTACCCATTTTAACGCAGAGGGCCGCAGAGTTGAAATCGCTGAGTTTCGCAGAGTGAAATATTTCTCAGCGGCTCTCCGCGCATTTATTTCTCTGTGTTCTCCGCGTTTAAACTACTTAACTTCAATAGTAACATAAGCATCAATTTTATATACCTCTGTTTTTATATATCTCATCGTCAATTAAACATTATGATAAATTTACGTAAGCATCCAATCCATGCAGCCCACCTTCTCTTCCCATACCACTTTCTTTATAGCCTCCGAATGGAGATGTCGGATCAAATTTATTGTAGGTGTTTGCCCATATAACACCGGCACGGATTTTTGATGATACTTTAAATATCTTCGAACCTTTATCAGTCCATATACCACCACTCAACCCGAATGGAGTATTATTTGCTTTTTCAATCACCTCTTCCACTGTGCGGAATGTTTGTACAGATAACACCGGACCAAAAATTTCTTCCTGAACAATACGACTGCTTTGTGCCACATTCGTAAAGATGGTAGGCCGGCACCAGAATCCTTTAGTTGGAATTGAACAGGATGATTGATACATATCACCCCCCTCATCAATACCAATCTTTATATATTTTTTGATTTTTGTTAATTGTTCTTTACTGTTGATTGCACCAATATCAGTGTTCTTATCCAGAGGATCTCCGATAATCAGCGTTTCAATACGATCCTGTAATTTCTTAATGAGCATTTTTGCAATACTCTCCTGAACAAACAATCGCGAACCCGCACAACAAACATGGCCCTGATTAAAAAAGATACCATTTACTATTCCTTCCACCGCCTGATCAATAGCAGCATCTTCAAAAACAATATTTGCGGCTTTACCACCTAGCTCCAATGTATATTTTTTATCAGTGCCCGCCAATGTTTTCTGAATCAGTTTACCAATATCCGTAGAACCCGTAAACGCAATTTTATCTACTCCCTTATGCTGCACCATTGCAGCACCTGTGGCACCTGCACCGGTAATAATATTTACAACACCGGGAGGTAATTCTGCCTCTTCAATAATCTCCGCTAACTTTAAAGCAGTGAGCGGAGTAGTTTCTGCCGGTTTTAACACAACGGTATTTCCACATGCTAATGCAGGAGCTATTTTCCATGCTGCCATCAATAAAGGAAAATTCCATGGAATAATTTGTCCGGCAACACCAAGTGGTTTGGCTGTTCTTCCGGGAAAAGCATAATCCAGTTTATCAGCCCATCCTGCATTATAAAAAAAGTGTGCTGCAGCTAACGGAACATCTACATCGCGCGATTCACGTATAGCTTTACCACCATCCAAACTTTCAATAACGGAAAGCTCTCGTGCTTTTTCCTGCATAATCCTTGCAATCCGGTATATATATTTTGCACGCTCCGAACCTTTCATTCGTCCCCACGTTTTATCACTGGCCGTACGTGCAGCCGCAACAGCCTTATCAACATCTGCTGCAGAAGCTTCAGCAACGGATGCTATCTTCTTTTCTGTTGCCGGATTTATAGTGTCAAAATATTTTCCGGAGGAAGGTTTGCTCCATTTACCGTTTATAAAAAGCTCATATTGTTGTTTTAACTGAATATGATCTGCGGTTTCAGGGGCAGGGGAATAGCCCCACGAAGTGTTAAAGTTCAGGGCCGGCTTTCCTGCATTCTGTTTCTTGCTCATGATACTAAAATATGCGGTAAATGTAATAAATGATGCTTAATTCCGATTATATTATTCTTTTGATGATACAGATCGTCAATTAATGAAGCATCTGAGTTTAAATTTATGTTAAAAGTATCATTTTAGGTGGTGAGCAGCAAAAAATTACTGCTTTTAAAGGTCATCGCAATACTTTGTTTGATGATATTTGCGCCAATCAAAACAAGCCTTATTTTATGATTAATGATTTTCAACTTAGTAAAGTAATAAAGTCAAAATTTGTTCTTTTACTTTTAGCTTCCGCATTTTTTGGCGTGACTTCAGTTATCGCCCAAACATTTACCATCAGTGGTGTTGTTACAGATGTTAAAAGTGGAGAAACTGTTCTTTATGCCCCTGTCTTAGTGGGCGAATTACCCGGAAAAGGCATCATTACTAATGAATATGGCTTTTATTCTTTGTCACTTCCTATGGGAAAGTACACTATTGTTTGTAATGTGTTGGGTTATGAAAGAAGCGATTCTTTAATCAATCTCGACAGAAACCTGAAGTATAATATTAAGTTAAATGCTATAGTAAAGGAGTTGAAGGAAGCAGTAATTACAGCAAAGAAGGAAGAAGAACAATTACGTTCGGCACAGGCTGGGGTGGAGCGGATTGATATGAAGGATATTGCAAAAGTTCCGGTTTTGTTTGGGGAAAAAGATATTTTAAAAACGATACAACTTTTACCCGGTGTTAAAAGTGCAGGCGAAGGAAATTCCGGATTTTTTGTAAGAGGCGGAGCGGTTGATCAGAATCTAATTTTGCTGGACGAAGCACCGGTTTATAATGCCTCACATTTGCTTGGCTTCTTTTCTACTTTTAATAGTGATGCTATTAAAGATGCCATTTTATATAAAGGTGGAATGCCTGCTCAATATGGAGGAAGATTATCATCTGTTCTCGATATTAAGATGAATGATGGCAACAATCAGCAGCGTGACATTAGCGGCGGTATTGGTTTGATATCATCACGATTAAATATTGAAGCACCCATCAAAAAAGCTAAAAGCTCATTTCTGCTTTCCGCCAGAAGAACATATGCTGATGTCTTTTTAAAATTATCAAACAAGGAAAATATTAAAAACAGCCGGTTGTATTTTTATGATGTAAATGCAAAGATTAATTATAGCCTTGGCACAAAAGACCGTTTGTTTTTGTCAGGCTATTTTGGAAGAGATAATCTTGGCCTCTCTAATGTGTTCGGCATCGACTGGGGCAATGTTACCGGCACAGCAAGATGGAATCATTTATTCAGTGATAAGGTTTTTTCCAATACGTCGTTGATTTATAGTAACTACAGCTACAAAATATTCATCAGTAATGATCAGAATGAATTTGATATTACTTCAAAAATCCGGGATTATAATTTGAAACAGGAGTTTCAGTTTTTCCCGAACGTGAAGCATCATATTCGATTTGGATTTAATGTTATTTATCATACCATTGTTCCCGGACAAATTAATTCTTCGGTTACTTCCGGTATTAATAATATCAAATTACAGGATCGTTATGCTTTGGATAATGCGCTTTATTACTCCGGCGATTATCAATTAGCAGAAAAATGGAACGTTATTTATGGATTACGGCTAACGTCATATTCTGTTTTGGGAAAGGGAGATTATTACTCATTTGATAAAGAGGGTAATGTAACGGATACTACATCGTATAAAAGCGGTGATATTGTGGAAACCTATTTTAATCCGGAGCCACGTCTTTCTGTTTCTTACAATATGAATATCACCACTTCTTTTAAAGCAGGATATGCCAGAAATGTACAGAATCTGCATTTGCTTTCTAATTCCACCAGTACTTCTCCAACTGATTTGTGGATTTCCTCCAGCAAAAATGTTAAGCCCGAAACTTCTGATCAGATTTCTTTTGGGTATTTCCGCAATTTTAAAGAAAATGCGTATGAGTTGAGCGCGGAAACGTATTATAAAACCATGAATAACCAGATTGATTATCGTAACGGAGCAGATGTGCAGGTAAATCAACAGGTAGAAGGAGAATTATTATATGGTGATGGCAGAGCGTATGGTTTGGAAATGCAGTTGAAGAAGAAGAAAGGAAGATTGAGTGGCTGGATCAGTTATACGCTTGCCAAAACAGAAAGAAAAATTGATGGTATTAATAATGGAGAATGGTACAATGCCCGTCAGGATCGGACACATGATTTTTCCATTACCGGTATTTACGATTTAACAAAACGCTGGGTGCTCAGTGCTTCGTGGGTGTATTATACCGGAAATGCAGTTACCTTCCCAACCGGAAAATATACTGTTGATGGAGAAGTGCACTTTTTATATACAGAGCGAAACAGCTACCGTATGCCGGCCTATCATCGTTTGGATTTATCTGCAACTGTGTATCGGGTAAAAACCGCTCAAAAGGAATCCAGCTGGAATTTTTCTTTATATAATGCTTACGGTCGTCAGAATGCTTACTCAATTGATTTCCGGGAAGTAGAAAATGATCCTACCAGAACAGAGGCTGTTCAAACGGCATTATTCCGTTGGGTACCTTCAGTAACGTATAACTTTAAATTTTAATTTGCGAATTATGAAAAAAAATATTTTATATATATTATCAGCTATAGCAACACTGTTTATTACTTCTTGTGAAAAAGTAATTGATATTGATGTTAACGATGCTGACCAGCAGTTAGTGGTGGAAGGAATACTGAATGATGATGGTAGCCCTGCTAAAGTTTATATAACACGAACGGTAGGTTTAAATGCAACCAACAACTTTCCAACTGTTGATAATGCAGATGTAAAACTTACTGATGATGCAGGTAATACATATGCATTCACTCTTGTAAAGCCCGGGGTATATCTTTCTGATTCAATAACTACAGCAGCGTTAAGAAAATATACATTAATCATCAATGTAGAGAGTAAAACATATACTGCACAGTCACAAATGCCATCTTTTGTTTCCTATGATAGTTTAGGAATTGACAGTCTTGGTTTCTTTGGAAATGCCAGTTATCAGTTAATCCCCTATCATCCTGATCCTGTTAATGTGAAAAATTTTTATCGTTATAAAATCTATGTGAATGGTGAAGCCGACAAAGCCATCTATGCAGATAATGATGATTTCACAGATGGCCGTTATGCAAGCCGTCCGTATTTTAGTGATCTGGAAATGGAGCCCGGCGATACTTTAAAAATGGAGATGTATAATATTGATGAGAGCACTTATATTTATTTCTTCAGTCTGTCTCAAAGCCAGGCCGGTCAGGATCAAAGTGCAACACCGGCAAATCCGATCAGTAATTTCAGTGGAGGTTGTTTAGGGTACTTCAGTGCTCAGACTATGAGATCGAAGAGTGTTATTGTTCCGTGATAGCTATTTATCAAGCTCAGTTCAACACTTCTTCCAGCACCGCTAATGATTGCAGTTGAAAGCCATGTGTCTGGTGTAGTTCATAATAATAGACCAGACTTCGTAATAATGTTTTTCTTTCGGAAGAATTTAAGGAAAGCTGATCAATGGTGTCAAGTGAGGCATCCAGCAGTTTGCTGAGGTTTTTTCCTGTTTCCTGATCCAGAATATCACCATGAAATGGAAGCTGATTGGTAAAAACCCCTTCACGCATATCAAAATAGGGAGCGGTAATCTCTGCATGATTCTGCGGATAAAATCCAAGAAAGCGACTTAATTTCATTATAAATAATAAATGAAAAAGATGAAAGTGTTCTTCTTGCTGATCAAGATATAAAACACCATTATGTATGAAGTCAAAAAGATCTTTGTTCTTTTCTTCTTCACGGATAGAGCGATACATTACCTCTGCCAAAAATAAAGCAATGGTGGTTTTTAAAGTATCGTATGGTATGGAAGTAAAGGCCGGTGCTGCTGCAAATTCATTTACACGGTGAAGATTTTTGGAAGGTTTGATATAGGCAACCATTTCGACACAGGATAATGGTTGTAATAAGTTGGCGTTGAATCTTGCTCGCGGCTTACGCACTCCATTCAATATAAATGACTGCATTCCGAAATCTTCGGTATATATATGTGCTATTACACTGGCTTCGCTATAACTCAGCACATGCAATACAATTCCCCGTGTTTTATGCAGCATGAATAATGATGATCATTTAATTTTCGGCAAATCATAATTGTTAAAAAGAAAATGCATTAACTTTTTACTGTTATGTGCAACAAATCTTTTCCAATATCTTTTCTATAATATTCATAGTCGTAGTGAATAATTTTTGCAGCAGCGTAACTTTTATCCATTGCGCCTTGTAAGGAATCGTCCAGTGAAGTAACAGCCAGCACTCTTCCCCCTGAAGTCACAACTTTGTTTTCTTTTAAACATGTACCTGCATGAAATACGGTGCTGTCTTTTACTTTATCCAGTCCTGAAATTTCAAATCCTTTTTCATAATTTCCCGGATAACCACCGGATACCATAACCAGCGTTACTGCAATGCGTTTATCTTCTTCAATGGTTACCAGATTCAATTCTTGTTTTGCAACTGCATTAAATAAAGCAACAATATCATTTTTAATACGCGGAAATACAACCTCTGTTTCAGGATCACCCATACGGCAGTTGTATTCAATCACAAAAGGATTACCATCCACATTCATTATACCAATGAAAACAAATCCGCGGTAATTCATATTGCGTTTTCTGATCCCGTTAATGGTTGGCATCACTATGTTCTCTGCCACCTTATTATGAAATGCCTCATCCACAAAAGCAACTGGCGAAACTGCTCCCATACCGCCGGTGTTTAATCCGGTATCATTATCACCAATTCGTTTATAGTCTTTTGCATAAGGTAACATCACGTAATTTTTTCCATCGGTAAGTACGAAGGACGAACATTCAATGCCATGCAAAAATTCTTCAATTACTACTTCTTTTCCTGCTTCACCAAATTTCCCTTTATATAAAATTTCGTGAAGGGCTTCTTTTGCTTCGGTTGCATCATTTATTATCAACACTCCTTTTCCGGCAGCCAGTCCGCTTGCTTTTAAAACGTAAGGAGGCTTCAGGCTATCAATAAAGGAATAACCACTTTCAATATTCAATAAATTGAAACATTGAAATCGTGCAGTAGGAATTCCGAACTCCTGCATAAACTCTTTGGAAAAATGTTTGCTGCCTTCCAGTTGCGCGCCATTTTTGTCCGGACCAATTACCGGAATATGTGCCAAACCTTCAGTAGAAGCAAAGAAATCAACAATACCATTAACGAGCGGGTCTTCAGGACCAACCACAACCATTTGAATGTCTTTCTCCTTCACCAGCAACGCAATACTTTCAAAATCATTCACACTAATAGCAACATTGGTTCCGCAATCTGCTGTTCCTGCATTGCCCGGTGCTATATATAAATGTGTGCATAAAGGACTTTGTATCATCTTCCGGGCAATTGCATGTTCCCTTCCCCCCGAACCCAATAAAAGTATATTCATTCGTTAAATCATTAAAGTATAGTGGCAAAATTAATAAAGTTGATGCTTAAACTGATAAATAACAGTATGGTAATTTAAAATGTTGTTATCAAAGTCTATTTTTGTGGCTTGCTGATACTGACAAAAAGCATACTTATTCAGCAATTAGTTCGTTAAAGCAGAAAACCGGAATTCCCCCGATGATAAAACATTTCCTTTGCGGCACTTTATTAGTGGCATTGCTGTTTGTTTCAGCAGGAAGCAGTGCCCAAGTTGTTTTTTTTAAGCCCGGCTGGCAGGCTGACACCATGAAGCATGCTGTTGACCAGCTTTATAACTATCAGTTTATAAAGGCACGTTTGACAATTGCACCGGTAAGAAAATTAGATCCATTAAATCCTGCTATTCAGATTTTTGATTGTCTGGATGAATATTGGCGTAATTTCCCTATTTCACGAAGCCCCATTGCTTATATAAAATATAAAAGCGATTTGCGTGCAGCATTGGAATATTCAACTGTTTTATTAAAGAAGGACGAACGTAATCCGGAGAATTCATTTTATGTTTTGCTGATTAATATTATGCTGGCACGTACCCTGTTTGAAGATGGTGATCGATGGGAAGCTACGCGACATGCAATGGATGCATTTGTATATATAAAGCGTGGATTTTCCCTTCATGAGAAATGCAGTGAGTTTTTATTGACCAGTGGATTATATAATTATTACCGGGAGTTTTTTGCCGAACAAAATCCAATGTACAAACCATTGATGGCCGTTTTTCCAAAGGGAAATATTGTGGAAGGACTGGCACTTCTTGAAAAGGCCACCTTTGCTACTGTTTTTGTAAAACCGGAAGCCATGATGTTTGCTTCTTATATTAATCTACGTTATCAGGATGATAAAAAGGAAGGTCTTCGTTTTGCTACCATGATGCACAACAATTACCCGGAGAATTATTTATTTAAAGTCTTATATACTGAAAACCTTATTCAGTCAGGTGAATATGAACGGGCAAGAGTAGAGTTGAATAAATTAGTATTGTCTCCCATTCCTTATTTTAAACTTCCTTGCGCTTTATTCAGAGGTATGTTAGAAGAGCGCTATGCACATAATCCGGACGAAGCCATTAAATGGTATGAGCTGGCCATAAAATCCGGGCAGCCGGTGAACAAGGCAACGGAAAATTATGTTGGAATGGCGTATTATGCAATTGCCAATATCTATAAGCAAAAAGGAAACATTGTTGCTGCAAAGCCATTTTATAAAAAGGCGGAAGAGTACTGTCAGTATGTTAAGATTAAGGCAGACGCGGCTAAGAGGAAATAAGGAAATATTTTTAAAAAACCTGAGGATTTCCTTCGCCCGTTTCACACAATGATTTAAGGCTGGTCATATATATTCCCCAATGGTAATTACAAACGCCAAAAAAATCGGTAACGGCCCGCCAGTTGTTGTGCATAAAGCGAACAGTTGTTATTCCGTTATCTTCTGTTAATTCAAATGATATTTCTGTGCCCACCCACTCATTTCCGGAAGGGAAATTGGATTCAATTACTTCCCATTTCACCTGCTGATTAATCAGTGATTCTTTTACTTTCACCATATCAAAAAATCCATTTGGAAAACCAAACCTTATTTTACCTCCGGGATAAGTACTGCCTGTGGTATCGGTAGTCCACCATCCGCAAAGCCCATCAAGTGAAGTCAGAAATTCATACACTTTGGAAGCATTGGCTTTAATCTGAAAGCAATGAAAAATTGTGGAGGTCATAATTTTGGTGCAAAGATATTGTTAGCCTGAAGGCGGAGCTATTTGGTTGTTTCAACTCCCCCCTTTTATTAGTGTAAAGATATAAAAATCTGTATAAGTTGAGTTATTGCTTAATAATAAGACTATGCTTCGCCATCAACTTACAGTATTGATTCAAGATTCGTTATTTTAACGCGGAGATCGCAAAGTGAAAACGCGGAGAAGGCGCAGAGTAAGAAATTGATCGCGATGCTTCGCGACAAAATTACCGCCGGCGAAAGCAATAATTCCAGTCCGTTCCCGACAACCTTGCGTCCTTGGGAACGTGGCTGGTTTTTTTGACAGGTTGTAAATGTAGTAATGATAATAAATATTTGCAAGGTTGAACTGAAACGGAAGCAGGCAATGCTGAGGAGCAA
>JANOBN010000118.1:0-2672 GCA_031411675.1 Bacteroidota bacterium
TTTTATAAAAGAGATGCCTTACGCGATTATCCTGTTGAGGCAGCAGATGAAAATGAGGGTCTCACCATTAAGAGAATGGCTGTTGCCAATAAGCCGATAAATATTTCGGATGATGATGCTTTTGAAAGACAAGGAACATTAATGATTATTTATGAAAAAGTGTTGCCTCACACTAAAACTAATATCCTTTTAGACTGGGAATATATATTGAACAGAGGTTCACATATGCGCACCGGTGCAATTGATGAAAGTTCTTTTTTTATCGCGTATTGTTTTCCCCGGATTGCAGTGTATGACGATCTGGAGGGATGGGATGAAAGTCAGTATATAGGCCAGCGTGAGCCCTATGCTGATTTTGGTGATTTTGTTCTTTCTGTTACTGTTCCTCAGAATTACATGGTATGGGCAACCGGTACTTTGACTAATCCGGAGGAGGTTTTGAATGAGAATATATATAAGAAGTTCATGCGTGCCCAAAACGGAGAATTTCTGGATATCATAAGTAATGATGATATTGACAAAAAAGCAATAACACAACCTAAGTCATGGAACCGTTTTCGTTTTATGGCTAACAATGTGCCTGATGTAGCATTTGCACTAAGCGACCACTACATCTGGAACGGAGGTTCAATCAACAGTAGTGATAGCGCTCATAAAGTTTTTGTCAGCTCTGCATATCGACCTGATCATACTGATTATAAAGAAGTCACTAATTATGCAAAGCAAACTATTGAATTAATGTCAGGATCGTTCCCTACTATAGCTTATCCATATCCGCATTTAACAATTATTGATGGTTTGGATCAAATGGAATTCCCAATGATTATAAACGACAATCCTTTAGAAGACAGAGAGGAAACAATTGAATTAGTAACCCATGAAATTGCACATATGTATCTGCCTTTTTATTGTGGTACCAATCAGACTCGTTATGCCTGGATGGATGAAGGATGGGCTACCATTTCAGAATGGATTTTGTCGCCCGGTCTTGATTCTTCAATAGTTGACTTATTTGGTAAAAGCAGAATGTTACTTGCAAGCGGAAGCGAATGGGATGTCCCATTAATAATTCCATCTACGGAATGGTCGAGAAGTTATTCCAATAATTCATATGCAAAGCCCGCCTATTGTTTTTATTTCCTGCGTGAAATGTTAGGGAAGGAAATGTTTAATAAATGCATGCAGCAATTTTCTTTGCAATGGAATGGTAAGCATCCTGTACCGTGGGATTTCTTTAATTGCTTTAATGCTGCTTTAGGAACTGATTTGAACTGGTACTGGAAAGCCTGGTTTTATGACTATGGAGAGATGGATACCGGAATTGAATCTGTAAAAGTAAATGGAAAAAATCTGAAGGTAACAGTGACGTTAAAAGGAAATAAACCGGTTCCATTATATATAAAATTGTACCGGAAAGATGCAGTTGTTGCAAGCTATACTAAAAGTGCCGCCGTATGGAAAAATTCCGGCCGAATTACTTTTACTATTCCTGATAACATTAAAGCAAATAGATTGGAGATAAAGGACATTATGGTGCCTGATATTAACGAGCAAGATAACAGTTTCGATATCCTTCGTTAAACAAGGATGGCAAAATAACAGATTACCCAACGCATTCCTGTAACACTTTTATAACCGGCATCAATTGAAATGTAACAAAAGTTATAGACTGCCACCCTTGCCAATAGCAACTTAGTTAGCTTAATTTACACCAGAAGTGATTAAAAGAAATACTTGTATCTTTTTTCTAATGCTAACCACCCTGAATATTTGGGCGGCAGATATTTCCTGCTTTGATGTAAGTAAAGGTTTTTCGAATAAAGATTTTCATAAATCCGTTGTCATTTACAAGGATTGCAAACAGCTAACAGTACAGGAGGTTTCCGTGGTAAATAGGGGTTTATTTGTCCTGATGCCGGCTTCAAATTTAAGCGTAACCATAGCCCAGCAGAAGTGTTTCTTCTGGGCAAGGTTTACGTTGGTGAATACATCAACAAGGCATCAGCGTATTTTTTATACTTCTGGCAATGTTGCTTCTTATATATGTTATCGCATTAAGTCAGATGGTATTCCTGCAGAAATTGAGTCAACTAAAAAAGGCAATTATCAACTACTGGAAATTAATGCCGGTGATACTGTTGAATTCCTGATAAAAAATTCATTACTTGGGTCAGGCACCAGTCAGCACTTGTATCCATATCTGGTTGATATTATTTCCAGAGTAGAAGAGGATCCGGATCTTATTCTTAATGCAAATAAGGATCCTTTTTTTTATTTTATGATTTTATTTACCGGCATGACGGGAATGCTGGCAATTTACCTACTCATTAGTTATTTTCATATTCTTGACCGGTCATTTTTATATTATAGTCTGAATATATTCTGCATAGTTGTTTTGGTGGCTGTTCGTCTTTTGTACAAAGAAGCACCTAATGCAGATCATGATTTTTATCAGACATTTGTCGGACCCATGATGCAAATACTTTCGCACTTGTTTTACTTCCTTTTCGCATCTCACTTTTTGAATCTGGAAAAATTATTACCGAAGCTTTTTCGATTTTTTCAATTTACTGTACTTTTTTTAATTATATATATCATTGCTGATCTTTTTTTGTTTTTAAAAGGAGATACAATTGTCCTGCGGATGCAACTGTTTTTCTGGGTCAGAATAC
>JANOBN010000119.1:0-6368 GCA_031411675.1 Bacteroidota bacterium
TAGAATAAATAATATTTGCAGTTTGTTTCATTGTTTTAACTTCACTTTTTGAAATATCAATATTTCCTTTTTAAGTGTAAATTCGTTTTAATCTTAACACTATTTATTCCTTTTAACGCTAAACAAATTTACTTTTTGATACCATTTACTTTTTCTTTCTCCAAGTAAAAACTCCAACAACAGAAGGAAGAGAGCTGCAATTGCAAAATACTGATATTGATTTTCATAATCCGTAAACATTTTCGATTGAAATTCCTTTTTCTCCAGTGTATTTAAATCTTTTAAAACTACATCAAGGCCGTCGTCACTATTGGTTGCTCTCACAAATCGGCCATGACCGGCTTCAGCAATCTCTTGTAAAGCTTCAGCGTTTAATTTTGTAATTACTGTTTTTCCTTCATTATCCTGACGAAAACCAACTCTGGCTCCATTATTAAATATTGGAATTGGTGCACCATTTGTGGAACCCATGCCAATAGTATACGTGCGTATTCCATCATTCCATGCATTCTTTGCCGCATCAAGTGCATCATCTTCATGATTCTCTCCATCGGTAATAACAATAATTGCACTGTGCTTTCTGGAACTATCCGTAAACGAAGTTGCTGCCATATCTATTGCAGCACCAATAGCTGTTCCTTGACGGGGTACAATATCAGGCTCAACCGTTGAGAGAAAAAGTTTTGCAGCACCATAATCTGTAGTTACCGGCAGCTGCATATAGGCATCTCCTGCAAAAACAACTAAGCCAATTCTATCACCCTGAAGTTTATCAATCAAACGGCTGATGGCCTGCTTACTCCTTTCCAGCCTGTTTGGACGAATGTCTTCCGCTTTCATACTATTGGAGACATCCAGAGCAATAATTACATCCACGCCTTTTCGTTTCACTTCTTCCAGCTTAGAACCAATTAATGGACCGCATAATGCTGCAATAAAAAAAACAAGTGCCGACATAAGTAAAATAAACTTTATCCCGGGCCTGCTGATGGATACATCAGGAAACAACTTGCGAATAATACCACTATCTCCAAAACGTTTAAATGCTTTTTTCTTCCATTGCTTCATTACAAAATATAAAATAATGAAAACCGGTATTAAAAAATACAGGTAAATCATTATTGGATAAGCGAAACGAAATAGATTCATTTTATATATTAATCAGGGTAATGTACGTAACCAGGTATATCTTAGCAATAACTCCAGAGCAAAAAGTACAAATGCGATCAGCAACCACGGTAAATACTCTTCTGTATATCTTTTAAACTCCGTTACTTCAATTTTCGTTTTCTCCATCTTATCAATCTCTTCAAAGATGGACTGTAATTTTTTATTATTTGTTGCCCTGAAATATTTACCATCAGTTGACTGAGCAATCTGTGTTAAAAGCTCTTCATCAATTTGCACTTCCACATTCTGATACTGCCTTCCAAATGGTGTTTGCATTGGATAAGGTGCAGTGCCTTTAGTGCCTACGCCAATGGTATAAACCCTGATTCCAAATGTGCGGGCTATTTCTCCCGCTGTTAATGGGGGCACAGAACCCGAATTATTTACTCCATCTGTTATCAGAATAATTACTTTATTTTTTGTTTTAGAATCTTTAACACGCGCAACAGCAGTTGCTAAACCTTCTCCAATGGCTGTTCCTTGCGCCAGAAGTCCGGTTTTAATATCCCGCATCAAATTAGAGATCACTGCATGGTCGCTGGTTAACGGGCATTGGGTGAATGCTTCACCACCAAAAATCACGAGGCCAATTAAATCATTTGGACGTCCTGCAACAAACTCTGCAGCAACCTTTTTGGCTGCTTCAATACGGTTCGGGCGAAAATCTTCTGCAAGCATACTTTCCGAAATGTCTAATGCCACCACAATGGAAATTCCATCGGTAGTTACATTGGACGCCCGGCTGCTGGACTGTGGTCTTGCAAGAGCCACAATAATCAAAACAACTGAAATGCATCGTAATACAATTGGAAGATTAATTAATCGTTGACGGAGTGTTGGTTTGTACTTATGGAAAGCTTCTGTGCTGCTTATTAAAATCCTTGTACGTGTTTTACGTTTAACAGTAATGAAATAGTAAATCATTAATGGAAAAAGAATCATAAGCCAGAAAAATTCCGGATTCTTAAAAGTGATATCATTGAAATAAGACATCATGCCTGTTCCTCCTTTTTACTCATAACTTCAGCAGGAATAGTCATATTGATAAACTCCAACGCTTCCCGCATTGATTGCTCGTTTTCATGAGCCAGTGGCTGAAGTTTTGCAAATTTTGCAAGGTCAGATATACGAAGTATGTTACTTAATTTTTGCTTCAGGGATTCATCAATAAACTGAATGAGCAAACTGCCAAGAATTTCATCAGTTGTTTGTTCCATGGCGGGAACACTCCATCGCTTCTCAATATAAGTCCTCAGAATATCACTAATGGTAGCATGATAAAACTTGTATTGACCATTCTGCCAGTGCTTACCTTCATCCAGCTTCTTTAATGCTTCAATAGCAACTGTATGGGGCGGAATTTCAGGTTCACTCTTAAACAAACCGGGTAATCCTTTTTTCCTTTTTATCCTTAGGTACAAATAAATACCAATAAGAATAAGATGTAACAGAATTATTCCTGCAATGATGTAATATAAATAATCCCGCCAATTAAACGGAACATCTCTTACTCCTCTTATATCTCTGATACTTTTTGTTGTGTCAACCGGTACAATCTGAACTGAAAGCAGCAAAGTATTGGTTGCAGCAAGCAAATTAGTATCTGTAGGATTACCTGAAAAAAACAGAAATGGTGGTATCTCATAAACACCGGAGTCAAACGCAGCAATTTTTAAAGTCTGATGAAGCGTTACACTGGTGGAATTTGCAGAAAGTGTATCGATTGTTCCTTTACTAATAACATCAATGCTACCTATGGAATCAGCTATAGCAGGCCATTGAATGCTGCCTTTTAATGGCTTCACCAACTCCAGTGAAAGTGTAGCCTGTTTACCAATTAATACACTGCTTGAATCAAGTTTTGCTTTGGCGCTGTATTGTGCAAAAAGATTACGTGATTGGGTACAAAAAAATAGAATGATGAAGCACATAACAATATGAATGCGATTCATCAAAATCATCCTGTTTGTATGGTAAACTAAATAGCTCTGTATATTCATTAATCAGAAACGTTTTTCTCTTTTCTTAAAAAGTGTCAGCAATGGCTGTACATAAGGTTGACCTGTATGTAAAGTAGTAAAGTCCACACCACTGCGGTTTAAACGCTCATTAGTCATTCTTTCATTTTGCTTATACCATATTGCGTAATCCCTTCTTAGTGATGCATTGGACGTATCCATCAGACTTACTTTTCCGGTTTCCGAATCCAGAAAACGAACCAGACCCATATCAGGCATTTCAGCTTCCCGCTGGTCATAAATACGCAAAGCAGCAAGGTCATGTTTACGGGATGCCAGCTTTAATGCATCATCATAACCGGTTGTTATAAAGTCGCTGATTAAAAAAGCAATGCATTTCTTTTTAATTACATTATTGAAATAACGTAATGCACCGGCAAGATCTGTTCCTGTTCCCTTTGGTTCAATATTAATTAATTCACGAATGATCCTTAAAATATGAGATCTGCCTTTTTTAGGAGGAATAAATTTTTCAATCCGGTCACTAAAAAATATCACACCGGCTTTATCATTATTAGCAATCGCCGAGAAAGATAATATGGCACATAACTCCGTAATTAATTCATGCTTGCTCTGAACTTTTGTGCCGAATTGTCCTGAAGCACTTACATCCACTAAAAGCATTACTGTAAGTTCGCGTTCCTCTTCAAACACTTTTATATAAGGATGATTCAGTCTTGCAGTAACATTCCAGTCAATACTTCTGATATCATCACCGGGAATATATTCTCTGACCTCACTAAAGGCCATTCCTCTTCCTTTATAGGCACTGTGATATTCCCCGCTCAATGCCTGTGCACTGAGACCCCGGGTTTTTATCTCTACTTTCCGTACCTTTTTTAAGAGTTCACTGGTCTCCATTCTGGAAAACGATATTGTTTTTAAAGATTACTTTACATAACTGTTTAAATATTGTCAATTAAAAACTTTATGGAACTTCCACAACATTTAACACTTCAGTTATTACTTCATCAGTTGTAATATTTTCCGCTTCTGCCTCATAAGTCAATCCAATTCGATGACGCATTACATCATGGCATACGGCTCTGATATCTTCAGGAATTACATATCCTCTTCTTTTAATAAATGCATATGCTTTCGATGCTAAGGCAAGATTAATACTTGCACGGGGTGATCCGCCATAATTAATTAGCATCTCCAGTTTCTTTAGATTGGATTCTTTAGGTGAGCGGGTTGCAAAAACAATATCCAATATATATTTCTCAATCTTTTCATCCATATAAACTTCCCGTACCGCTGCCCTGGCTTTGATTATAGTCTCCGTTGTAACAACAGGACTAATTTTAAACGGCTCAGCGGACAGGTTCTGCCGGATGATTAACCTTTCTTCCTCCTTGGTTGGATATCCGATAACTACTTTCAACATAAATCGATCAAGCTGGGCTTCCGGCAAAGGATAAGTTCCTTCCTGTTCGATAGGATTCTGTGTTGCCATAACCAGAAATGGCTCTTCCAGCTTAAAGGTTTCGTCACCAATAGTTACCTGGCGTTCCTGCATAGCCTCTAATAGAGCACTTTGTACCTTGGCCGGGGCACGGTTGATTTCATCAGCAAGTACCAGATTGGCAAATAAAGGCCCCTTTCTTACCGTAAACTGTTCCTGCTTCTGGCTGTAAATCATGGTACCGATAAGATCTGCCGGTAAAAGGTCCGGTGTGAATTGCAAGCGGCTGAATTTCGCATGTATTGCCTGTGACAATGATTTTATGGCAAGTGTCTTTGCCAGTCCGGGCACACCTTCCAGCAATAGATGTCCATTTGATAACATACCGATTAAAAGGCGCTCAAGCATATATTTCTGGCCAACTATTGCCTTGCCCAGCTCCATATTCAACAGTTCAATGAAAGCACTTTCCTGCTGAATTTTCTCATTTATTTCTCTGATGTCCATATCAAGAATTTAGGTGGCAATTATACTGCATTTTGACTGATGGTTGCAGTTAAAGACTGGTTAACATTCAACACTTTTTGTCTGATAACTTTTTATTAAAAACCTCATCCATCATCTTTCCTTGTATAACCTTCATACAAGGCTTACTACAACAAGATTAACTTCAAACGCCCGGGTTAATTGTATGGAGTTTCTTTATTAACAAAATATTTTTCTGAAAAATAATCTGCCTTATACGACTTTCTGGATCGGCAATGACCCCAAAACATAACAAAAAGCTATATATATAGAGAGAAACGGATGACGAGACTTAAGCAAAAACCAAGATTATAAGGCTGTATTTTAAAATTGATTACAGATTTAAAGCAATTAACGACATATATATACTGTAGATTAATCAAAATACTGAAATCTTTAAATGACACCGTTTTCCTGATGAAAAAATTCCATCAAACATTGTGATGCAAATAAATAATGAATTACTTCTTCAGATATTTTTTATTCACCTCATCAAATGAAGGCAAGTCATTGTAATGCCACATATCAACTACTGTTCCCTGCTTTAGCAAAACAAGGCCGGGATTTGACCGGATAATTGTTTTAAGTGTTGTTCCATCGCAGAAATAATAAGGAAACATACTTTGATTTTCATGACGGAATTTATCAGTTTCTGCAGGCGAAGTAGAAGTAATTCCAAAAAATTCTACCTTATTCTGTTGACATAATGCAACAAAATCATTAATTCTGGATTGAATTTTAAAATTGGATTTACTTAAATCATAAGCAACAAGCATAAAGATATAATCAGGACGAGATAAAAAGTCTTCCGTAAAATCGCCATCCTCTGCATCTTTTATAGCGAAGTCATGAATATGTGGCTTATCACCTTCACGTATCACTTTATCCTTTCTGTCGAGAAATTTATAGGTTGTATCAGAACTGATACTTCCTAACTGATCCATTGCTATCTCCACTTGTTTACCATCCTTTTCATACACAAAAACCATAGCAATACTATCAGTAACTGCTCCCGGAGGTAGTTTCATGCCTTCCGTAATATTTGAGCCAATAGCATAAGGACGGAAATCTTTCCATGGTAGATGTGCATAACAATCCCACGTAAACCAGGTTGTTAAAACAAATCCTGCTGCAGTAAGAATTAAATTCGCACGTTCCGAAAACAATCCGCTTATTTTCTTTCTCTGGCTAAAAATTATCAGAATAAAAAAGAGTAATACCACATCTTTTCCAAATGACTCCCATGGTTT
>JANOBN010000120.1:0-3936 GCA_031411675.1 Bacteroidota bacterium
CTTTGGATCCTCCGTAAGTGGTATATATAATCACCAGCATGCCAATTATTACAGTTGTTATTCTGATATCGATGTTTAAAATTGCAGAGAGCACAATGGAAGGTGCATAAATAGATATACCTGTAGAAATTCCTCTTTGTAATAAAAACAAGATAGCCGTCAGCTTCCTCGTTTTTAAATCAAACCGCTGTTCTAAGAATTCGTAAGCAGTGAATACACGTAACTTTTGGAATGTCGGAAAAAAGGTGGTGCTTAATACAATCATTGCAAGCGGCAATCCGAAGTAAAATTGTACAAATCGCATTCCATCACCATAGGCTTGTCCCGGTAAAGAAAGAAACGTAATTGCACTGGCTTGAGTAGCCATCATACTCAGCAGTACATGATACCAGGGCAATTGTTTTCCTGCAAGAAGATAACTTTCAATATTTTTATTGCCTCGCCCTTTATACATTCCATAACCCACAATAAATGTAAGCGTAATGCAAAGCACCAGCCAGTCAACAGCACTCATGAGTAGCGAAGTGTTATCAAATAGTAGACAATAATCTGAAAAACAAGTGCGATAATTAATAGCCAGTACCATCCTGACCAGCGTGAAAATAATGGAGGCTTCTCTGTCATTAATTTATTTTCCACAGGAATTAATATTCAATCAAATTAGCGAATAAACGATAGGCCCCGGGTACACCTGCAGGAAGTTCCCGAAAGAAAGAAAGTCCTGTGTATATAAAATGACCTTTGCCATAATCTGCAATAATAATACTGCCATCTAAAGGTTTTTCTTCAGGGTCATTCATATTGATCACGGTTTGATAATTAGAATCCCTTTCTGTTGCAAAGTAAATTCCTCTTTCCTGAATCCAGTCTTTAAAATCATCATCGGTTATGGTATTGGGTGCAGAAACGAGCTGGTGAGAAGGTTGTGTGATAGTTACAGCAGCTTTTTCATCTGTTACACGGTCACGGGAAATAGTAAATGGGTAAGGGCCTATTTTTGCTACCAGCGGACCGATTCTGTTATTGGTATTGTATTGCACCAGCAGTGTACCTCCCTGATTTATATATTCCATCAGTTTGCTATAATAGGTTTGTAACCGCTCATCGGTATTGTAAGCCCTTACCCCTGTTACAATGGTCTGAAAAGAGGATAGATCAGCTGATGCAAGCATATCATCAGTAATTTCAGTGACATCATAATTCAACTGACGCAAACATTCTGCTACGTCATCACCGGCACCGGGGATATATCCTATTTTCTTTTTAACAGTAGAAATATTCAGGCTGATAACTTTGCTGCGTGCTGTACCAAGAATGAAGTGAGGAGGAATATGATCATGATCAATCCGCTTCATTGAAAACTGATATTCTTTATTATTTACAACTGCAATGGGTTTTAAGTAGATGTAGTCGTTATCAACATTGAAAGGAGTAACATCTGCATAAAATATCTGTTCATCATTTTTGTTTTTGAGTGTGAATTCTTTTACCGGTAATTCAATTTTCCAATTCATAGCACTCGTTAATAAAATCTTTCCGGTTACATTAGCTGCATTGGCTTTTAACGTAAATGCCACTCTTTTCTTTTTACCGTTATTTATAATGTAATTTTTTTCCGAAAAATTGATAGTGATTTTTGGTAAGATTTCCAGTTTGCGATAAAGCTCTCCCTTAACCGGATCGGTATATTTATAAGTTACCGGACGATATACAGTATATATATTGTCGGCTATATTTACTTCATATTTAACAAATAGCGGATCATCATTTAAAGGTTTACCTACCAATAGCTGGTTATTAACTGTATACAGACCTTCACTATGATCACTATTCAGCCAGTAAGGATTTGTATTGTTTAAGCTATCGGGAATAACAGTTCTGAAAACAATGGTATCGGACTTATTTGTGACTGTTGTTTTATAATTCTCCTTGCCGGCAAAGTAGATGCTTTTTAAAGTCACGCCTTCATAAAGGCGGGAAATAAAGACTGCAGAGACCTTAATGGTATCACCGGTTACATAAGAGTAATTTTCGGAATACGCTTCCATCCAGGCTCCGGAGCAGGCAATGATAATTTTCAGCAACTCTTCCGATTTCTTTTTTTTCCAATTTAAAATTTCCGGATCAATGCTTTTTATATCATTTAATTTTTTGTTTATGACATTAAGATCTGTTAAAATACTTCCCGGATCAGCAGGGTTAAATTTGCTGATTGCTTTATTTATTAAAGAAGTTAAGTCAGCAGTTTCTGTATAACGACTCCAGGAAGTGGCAATGTCTTTGAAGATATCCTGATCCGCTTTTTCACCTTTTAGCTGTTTGAAATATTCAATTTGCGATCCTCTGCTTCTTGCTGAACCGAAACCCTGCGACTTATGCATACTTCTGCTTTCGCTGGCTATTTCACCATATCCTTTTCCCAGTAATGGATTATATATTCCAACATCCAGTTTCATCTGATCATCAGAGGTTGTATTGGTTCCTCCGAAATTAAATGTATTCCAGAACAAACGTTTGGTTTTCCAGGGTTGAACATATTTTAATTGTTCCGGAAATTTAGTTTTGTCGGCTGCCGCATCAAAGGCTTCTTCCGCAAGAATTGCAGATGCCGTATGGTGGCCATGACCGCCTTCGCCTGTTGTCGGGAAACGGCAGATGATTACATCGGGTTTGAAATTTCTAATTACCCATACAACATCACTTAAAGTTATTTCTTTATTCCATATTCTGAAAGTTTCTTCCGGGTTTTTAGAATAACCAAAGTCGTTTGCACGCGTGAAAAATTGTTCCCCGCCATCTACATTACGGGCTTGTAATAACTCATTGGTTCGAATTAATCCCAGCGATTCACCTTGTTCCTTTCCTATGAGGTTTTGTCCTCCGTCACCCCTTGTAACTGAAAGATATCCGGTCCGGTAGCATCTTTCACGGGCTAAAAAAGAGATGAGGCGGGTATTTTCATCATCAGGATGAGCGGCAATATATAAAACGGAACCAACGGTGTTAAGCTTCTTAAGAGCCAACTGAATATCTGATGCATTCATCGGCTGTTGTGTTTGAGAGTAAGAAACAGCGCTCAGTAAAATAAATAAGGTGATCAGTAGTTTAGATATAATTTTCATATTTAATAGTTAAGCTTCGCTTTTTAATAAAGTTTAAACCAAATAATTCTAATTCGTCAGGATTTTCAAAAGTAAACCTATTCCCCTAATTTTGGAATCAATAAAGGAAAAAAGAGCATGTTAATTGTTAAGATTTCCACCGGGGGGCTGGTAAAGCTTTAAACTGTTTGAAATGTAGTATCCCTGCTAGTTAAAATATTAAAAGTAAGTAGCCATTTCATTTAATAAAACATTTCAATTTTTATTTCACTTCTGATCTTAGTTGCTAATTCGAATAGGAGATTTAGCTCACTAATCTAATAATTCTACCGGTTAAGTTAATATATATAATTCTTAGTAACAAGAAAAATACTACCGGGTTATTAATCGATATGTACACTGAAATACACGTCTTGGTTAAAGGTCAAATGGGAAGTGTAAAATTATCTTTACAAATTTTGAGTTTCAAAAAAGCCGGACTCTGAAATAGGATAATTATCCTTCCTGCCGGGGCCTGATATTTGTTAATAAATGCGGTTAACCGATTAATAAGAATGAATCCTTTTTTTATATTTAGTAAATCCTTATTTTAGCCGTTCAAGTGTGTCTATGGATGCTGAAAAAGTCGAAAAAATAGTTACAGAGCTGCTTGAAAAAGGCTTGTCTCCTGATCTTTATTATCACAATCTTTCTCACACAAAGAATGTTGTTTTAGCTGCTTTGGAATTAGCTGCTTTAGAAGGCATTACGGATAGTGCTGACTTGATTATATTGTCAACCGCTGCATGGTTTCATGATACAGGTTATGTTGTTGGTTACGAACATCATGAGAAAG
>JANOBN010000121.1:0-7013 GCA_031411675.1 Bacteroidota bacterium
AATATATATAGCGAAAGGCATTCCTGAAGCTCAGGCAAAAGAAATGGCAATAGAAATAATGAAAGATACGGGACATGCACATGAAATACTTGTTAAAGAAGAATTAGGTATCAACGCAGAAGAATTAAAAGGATCAGCAAATGAAGCAGCTATCTATTCATTCATTCTATTTTCCATTGGTGCTGTAATACCTGTTCTGCCATTTATGTTCACCAGTGGAATGCAGGCCATAATGATTAGTGTTGCAGGCAGCGCATTTGGATTGTTTCTGATTGGTGCGGCAATTACCTTATTCACAGGAAAAAATGTATGGTATTCAGGTTTCCGACAAGTTTTATTTGGATTGGGAGCGGCGGCTGTAACTTTTGGTATTGGAAAACTCATTGGGGTATCTCTTGCGGGTTGAGTTACCGGATTTAATGAAAAGAGTTAATTTTACTTTGTCCCTTGAGAATCGACTCTATGACATATAATGAAAAACTTGCTGATGCTGTCAGGGAAATTATTTCTTTAACACACTTTAATGTAGAAGCAAAGAAAATGTTTGGTGGTTTATGTTTTATGGTAAATGATAAGATGTGCATTGGTGTGGAAATTGAACAACTGATGGTACGCCTTAATCCTGATATTTATTATGAAGTAATGGAACACGAAGGATTCAAGCTAATGGACTTTAACGGCAAGGTGATGAAGTGTTATGTTTTTGTAGATGCTAATGTCCTTAGCACTAAAAAGAAATTAAAATATGGAGTGGCCCCGGCTCTTGAATTTAATAAGACAGCCAAAGCAAGTAAGAAAAAGAAGAAATAAAAGATGGATCTCTTCACCGTTCAGAGCTGCTATTTTACTTTTACTTAGAGTGTTAATTAATTCCAACTGGCTCTTTCACAATCTATAAGCCCTAAACATTTTCGATATTTTGACTGTTCATGTAATTGAACTACTTTAGTTGCATCAATGAGTAAAATAGTAATCACCGATGTTCATTTATTAAAGCATAAAGTGCGTGGAGCTGTGGTGCATCTGGAGTTTAAACACGGTGTAAGAATCAGCCTTATCAGCAAACTTGGTTTTTCTATAAAAAGAGATAAGAATAAAGTAAAGTTATACAACTTACAACCTGTTGTTGGCTTTTCCACCAATAATTCAAGACTGGAATTCCGTGAAAAATTACGGGAGGGCTTAGTACTTACTTATCATGTTCATGAAAAAGGTGTTGAAATTATTATTGAAGATTTAAACAGGGAAGAAAAACTGATTCCGTTTCACAGGGAAGAAGATGATCGCTTGTAAATGGGCTTCTCCTCAATAAAGTTCGCTAGAAGTTTCCAATGCATTTTGTAAATTTTCAACCCGATGTTTTACTGTAGTTTAAAACCGCCCATAAATTTAAAATAACACCCATTAAAATTACCACCAGTAAATTATTTTTTACATCATTGAATGTGCTGCCCTTTAAAATAACCATTCGCATCACTTCATTAAAATAACTTACGGGATTACACCAGGCAATTACCTGCGCCCAGTGTGGCATACTTTCTATCGGAGTAAATATACCGCTCATCAAATTAAAAATCATTATAAAAAAGAAAGCTACCGACATGGCCTGTTGCTGTGTATCAACAAAGGTGGAAATGAGCAATCCAAAGCCAAGAATAGAAGCCAGATAAACTGCTACAAATGTGTAGAGTAATGCTATACTACCGACCGGTACAATGCCATATATAAAACGAGCTACACCCATTAATCCCAGTGTAAATACAAACATTCCAATGACCCAGAATGGTATCAGTTTTCCTAAGATAAAATGATGCTTTTTAATTGGGGTAACATTAATTTGCTCAATGGTGCCTATTTCTTTTTCTTTTACAATATTTAATGCCGACATATACCCTCCTATCATCGTAACCAGCATGGCAAGTATTCCGGGAACCATAAAAAAGTGATAGTTCATTAACGGATTAAACCAATTGGAAGTAGCAACTTCAATAACCGGCGCTTTATTAAATCGATCCGGTGGAATCCAGTCTAATCGAATGGTATTATTAAAATCACCAATGATGCTTGTGAGATATGTACCTCCCAATCCTGCTTTTGTTCCGTTAATGGCATTAACTGCAATAAATACCTGTTGATTACCTTCTCTGATTAAATTTCGCTCAAACTTTGGCGGAATTTCCAATATGATATCTGCATTGTCGCTTTCAATAAGCTGATATGCTTCTTTATATGATTTACTATAGGAATACAATTTAAAATAACCGGAAGCAGAGATGGCATTAATCAACTTTGCAGAATACGGAGAATGATCATTATCAACTATAGCAATTGCAATGTTCTTTACTTCATAATTAGCCGCAAATGGTAAAATAATTAATTGAATAATGGGAATGATAAAAAGCACGGGCAATAAGGCTTTGTTGCGGAATATCTGACGGAACTCCTTTTGCAGTAAAAAACGGAGTGTCCTCATGCCAGTCGTATTTTAAAATTCCTAAGACTCATTGCAAGGAAAAATAAAGTCATACCAAACAATATTAATGTCTCCCTCCATATTGCAGAAAAGCCAAGACCTTTAATCATCACGGCTTTAATGATGAGATAATACCAATGTGCCGGAACAACATTGGAAAGAATACGTAATGGTAAAGGCATGTTTTCTATCGGGAACATAAAGCCGGTGAATAATAATGTTGGCAATAACATTCCCATTAAGGATATCATCATAGCTGATTGCTGTGATGCAGTTCTGGTTGAAATCAATACACCTAGCGATAATGCTGTAATGATAAATAAAATGCTTTCTCCGAAAAGAAGTACAATGCTTCCCTTGATAGGTACATCAAGCACAAAGTAACTCAACAATAAAATCATGATAATATTTGCAATAGAAAGTATCAGATAGGGAATTGCTTTTGAAAGTATAACAAGAATCGGCTTAAATGGAGACACCAACAAAATCTCCATGGTGCCCATTTCCTTTTCACGCACGATAGAAATAGATGTCATCATTACACAAATGAGCATTAATATCAGCGACATTACACCGGGAACAAAGTTAGGGGCTCCCCGCAATTCCGGGTTGTACAGCATCTGAATCTGCGGTTGAATAACATAAGGCAGAACAATATCTTTATTCATTTCCAACTGATACTCGCGTACCACGGAATTCATATAACTAATTAAGGTAGTGGCCAGATTAGGGTCAGCTGCATCAGCAATTAACTGCACCTGTGCTTTTCCTGAATGTAACAAATCATTTTCAAATCCCACAGGAAATATTACAGCCATATGAATTTTCCCCTGCCTAAAAGAATTTTCCAATTCAGTAGCGCTTTTTAAGGACCGCTCTGTTTCAAAATAATTACTGGCTTCTATTTTACGAATCAGTTGCTGTGATGCATGATCTTTTGCATAGTCAGCAACAACAATTTTTGTATTCTTCACCTCATTACTTAGTGCAAATCCAAATAACACAATTTGCACAATAGGCAATCCAAACAGCATCAATAAAGTTTTCGGATCACGAAATACGTGAGCAAATTCTTTCTTGATAAATATTAAAAACTGTTTCATTTATTAATTTTCTCCTTTAATCTGCTGTTCTTACTGCCTTACGCGCCAACTCCTGAAATACTTCATCCATAGAATTTGCTTTATATATTCGCTTTAATTCTGATGGAGTATCCAATGCTTCAATTGCGCCGTCCACCATCATAGAAACTCTGTTACAATACTCTGCTTCATCCATATAATGCGTAGTTACGAAGATGGTCATCCCTTTTGATGATGCTTCATAGATAAGATCCCAGAACTGACGGCGGGTCACCGGATCTACTCCACCGGTTGGCTCATCCAGAAATACAATTCTTGGTTGATGGATGATTGCAACAGAAAAAGACAGCTTCTGTTTCCATCCTAAAGGCAATTCCGCTACTAACTTCTTCTTGTAATCCTGAAGATTCAATCGTTCCAATAGCTCCTCACTCTTTTCTTTAATCTGTTTGCTTCGCAATCCGTAAATTCCTGCATAAAAACGGATGTTTTCATACACAGTAAGATCTTCATACAATGAAAATTTTTGGCTCATGTATCCAATGCTTCTTTTAATCTGTTCGGGCTGTTTATAAATATCGAATCCTGCAACTGTTGCCTGACCGGAAGTAGGCTTAAGCAAACCACAGAGTATTTTCATCGCAGTTGTTTTACCCGCACCATTTGCGCCCAGAAAACCGAATATTTCGCCGGCAAATACTTCAAAAGTAATTTCATTCACTGCTGTAAAATCACCAAATTTTTTGGTAAGTTGCTTTGTTTGAATGACGGTTTCCAATTTTATTTATTATTTTTTTAATTACTTAATAGCTGAATAAAGCAATCTTCTATGCCCGGCTTAATTTCTGTAATAGTTAGCTGAGAATGACTTTTAAATTGCAGATAACTCAAAACATCGGCTTCCACATTACCTTCCTCTTTCTTAAAACGCAGATGTGCTGAATCACCAAATGCAAAACATGATTCGGTATTTGTATAAATTCTTAAATCCTTCAGCAATTCATACATTGATTTCGCTTTTACTGCATAGAGTTTTGAAGGATAGGATTCTACTATTTTTTCCGGTGTGTTTATGGAAAGAATTTTTCCGCTTTGCAGGAGTGCTATCCTGTCACAAAGAGTAGCCTCATCCATATAAGGAGTAGAAACCAATATAGTAATGCCCTGTTGTTTTAATCTTTTCAGCATTTCCCAGAATTCTTTACGGGAAACGGCATCAACACCGGTAGTTGGTTCATCCAGAAATAATACTGAGGGACGATGAATGAGTGCACAACAAAGTGCTAACTTTTGTTTCATTCCGCCGGACAATTTTCCTGCTCTTCTGTTTTTGAAAGGTTCAATCTGAATATATATATCTTTTATCAGCTCATAATTTTCCTTGATGCTGGTTCCAAAAACGGTGGCGAAGAAATTCAGGTTTTCTTCTACTGTAAGATCCTGATACAAGGAAAAACGTCCGGGCATGTAACCAACTCTTTCTCTGATTGCCTTATAATCCTTCACTACATCAAAACCATCTACAAATGCATTACCGCCGTCAGGCAATAACAAAGTAGTAAGAATGCGAAAAATGCTTGTTTTACCTGCACCATCCGGACCAATCAGTCCGAATAGTTCTCCTTTTTCCACTTCAAAAGAAACATCATTTACTGCAGTTACAACACCCTTGTTGTAGGTTTTAAAAAGATGTTCTGCGATTACCGGATTCATTTGAATTTTACTTCTCCATACATACCCAGCTTTAACGTGCCGTCATTTTTTACAGCAATTTTAATTGCATATACTTTATTGGCACGCTCTTTTTTTGTCTGAATAGTTTTCGGCGTAAATTCTGCCTTATCACTTATCCAGGTTATCACTCCGGTATACTCTGCTGCTGAATTACCGGATTGATCAACGGCTATTTTTACTTTCTGCCCCGTTTTAATACCCGTCAGTTGATCTCCCGTAATATAAGCGCGCATAATCAGTTGTGAAAGATCGGCAATTTTATAAAGTGGTTTTCCTGCTGAAGTTACTTCATTAGGTTCTGCATATTTAACTAAAACAGTTCCTTGCATCGGATTGATAATTTTACATTTTGAAAGCTGGTCATTTATCTGTTCAATTTGTATTTCAACCGGCTGTGCTTCTTCTGATATGCTTCTGGTTGAAATTCCCAATGTTGATTCTATGGCTGATAGTTGCGATTTCAACACTTCAACCTGCATGGTAATATCATCCAGTTTTTTTTGCGGTGCAGCATCACCTTTAACAAGCAAAATGTATCGCTGCTGATCACGCTCTGCAGCCTTCAATTGCGCCTTTAAAGAAGCCAATTGTGAATTTATTTCAGGCTTTCGGCTTAATACAGCTGCTTTCTGAGCCTCCAGTTGTCTCTTCTTTAAATAGAGTTGAGTGGAATCAACATAACCGATCTGCATACCTGCTGATAATACCTGTCCTTCGTTTACATCAAATTTTCTAATCAAACCAGAAGCCTCAGAAGAAATAATTACTTCCTCCGATTCAAATGCCCCGGAAGCATCATATTTAATATCAGTATTTGTACATGCTGCCAGAACCACCATAATAAAAAATAAATTCGCTTTCATAACATTTTATTGGTTACAATAAATCATCATTAAAATCCACTTTGGAATCAGTTTTTTTCATTTAACATACAAAGATATTGATTAATCATAACTTATAATCATTTGACTAATTCGCTCTATGCAAAAGTGCTGAAATAAGGGTGTGAAGCAACATTAAAGGAGTTTTTACCAAATAATTATTAAAAAAATAAGAAGCCCGCAATTGCCTAATATAATCTCTCAACAAAATGGGTAATGAAAAAGGATTGCCCCTATCTATCAGTCTTTATTAAAAAGTGTACCTGTAATCCGCTTAAGGGTTGTTTCAGCAAGTAATGCATCATATTGCGAGCTTATCATTCTGCTGAATGCTTCAATGTAAGATTGCTGCGCTTCCTTAAATTGGAGCTCATCCGTTAACCCGGCACCAAAACGATTAATTGAAAGGTCAATATTCTCTTTTGCCAGTATGGTGTTTTGCTTATCGAGATTTACAATTTCTGTATAGCTCAGCAGTTGCAGATATGCCATACGAACCTGAGCATTAACGGAGGAAGTAATTTCATTCAATCTGATTTCAGCAGAGTTATAATCCAGCTTTGCGTTTTTTAAGTTTCTTGTAAGATTAAATCCATTAAATAAATTCCACCTGACTGTAAACCCATAGCTTACTCCATTACTTCTGTTCCTTTGTATTAAGCCTGCCTGGGAAGAGGAGCGTGTAAAATCATAGCCTGCATTTAAATCGATAAACGGCATCCGTTGGCCCTTCCATTCCTTTATTGTTAGCCGTGCCAACTTCATTTGGCTGTTGGCAAGAAGTAATTCAGTGTTTGAAGATGATGATGCTGACAGCGATTGTTCCAATTGTGCTGTTGTGGT
>JANOBN010000122.1:0-2704 GCA_031411675.1 Bacteroidota bacterium
TATTGCCGGTGGGGCACTTTTGCCGCTGATCTATGGCAAGCTATCTGATATGCCGGCAATAGGACACCGCAATGCATATTATGTAATGGTTCCCTGCTATCTCTTTATTCTTTTTTATAGCATGAAAGGGTATCGGCTAAAGAGCTGGAAAGCCTGAAATTCATTTGTAGACCCGATTACTTTTCAACGCATCCTGATTTGTTGAATAAAAAAAGCAGGGGTTACATTTAGTGAAGTACTTTTGCTGGCCGTATTATAATTAATTATTGGAGAATGGAAAATAAAGAATGGTATGAAAGCTGGTTTGATTCTCCTTACTATCATATTCTCTATAAAAACCGTGATGGTTCAGAAGCAAGACGCTTTATTGATAACCTGGTACAAAAGTTTCAATTGTCGGCAGGATGCCGTGTGCTTGATCTTTGTTGTGGAAAAGGCCGTCATTCGTTATATCTTAACAGCCTTGGATTTAATGTTACCGGAGTGGATCTATCCCCAAGGAACATACGCTATTGCAGACAACATGAAAATGAAAATTTAGAATTTTATGTTCATGATATGAGGCGTTTATTCCGTACTAATTATTATCAGGCCGTTTTTAATCTCTTTACCAGTTTTGGTTATTTTGAAAGAGAACACGACAATGAACTTAGTATTTCTGCTGCAGCTAAAGGACTTGTAAAAGGTGGTTTTCTAGTTATCGATTTTATGAATGCATGGCGGGCTGTAAATGATCTTATTCCATTGCACAGTAAATCGGTTGATGGTATTGATTTTCAAATAAAAAAACGTATTTGTGAAGGATTTATATATAAAGATATTACATTTTCTGATAGTGGAAGCAATTATCATTACAGGGAAGAAGTTAAAATACTTTTATTGAAAGATTTTGAAAAATATATGAAAAATGCAGGTCTTGAAATTCTCTTTACTTTTGGGAGTTATGACCTTAGCCCTTACATACAGGAAAGCAGTAATCGTTTAATAATTGTAGCCGGAAAATAATATGGAATTTAACCAATACCTTATTTTATTTTTTTCAGTAATGCTGAGTGGCAGTGCCTATTTTCTGATCAATACTTCCAGTAAATATTTTCTTAAACTTTCTCTGGCATTTTCCGGCTCTTTTCTTTTTGCTATCAGTGTTTTACACCTTATGCCTGCAGTATACAGTCACGATACCGGAAACATTGGCATTTTTGTATTGATGGGATTTTTTATTCAGATTATTTTAGAATTTTTCTCAGAAGGAATTGAACATGGTCATATACATGTGCATCAACATCATTCCAAAGTATTTCCTTTAACGATGATGGTTAGCTTATGCCTTCATAGTTTTCTGGAAGGAATGCCTCTTGCCTACGACACACATGGACATGAAGGGCATAATCATTCCTTATTTCTGGGAATTGCACTTCACCATCTTCCGGTTGCATTTGCTCTGGTTAGTATGTTGTCTGATTCCGGCATCAAAAAAATTCCTGCGGTGCTCTGGCTGGCATTATTCGGGTTGATGGCACCTTTGGGATCTTCTGTAAGTTATATGCTTGGCGAAGGAATGCTAATGGATATGACGGCCTATTATGATAAATTAATGGCAGTGGTTATCGGGATATTCCTTCACATCAGCACCACCATTCTTTTTGAATCCAATAATGACCACCGTTTTAATCTCTATAAACTGGGAATTATTCTGATTGGAGGTTTATTTGGTTACATGATCAGTTAATATTTTATGATAGCAGCAAATTCTTTTTTAAAAAGCGGTAATTTCCAAATAAAATACAACGACAATTCAGAGGTATGAAGGCAGTATTGCTATTACACGGTGCATTAGGTTCTGCTTCTCAACTGAATCATCTGAAAAATATTACAGGATTGGATCAACCTCTATTTACCTTTGATATGAAAGGTCATGGTATGCGTTGCGACGGGAATTCCTTTAGCATTGAAGATCTTGCAGATGATGTGCTTAATTATATGAATGATAACAAAATTACACAGGCAGATATATTTGGTTATAGCATGGGTGGATATGTTGCATTACATCTTGCACTTAATCATCCTTCAAAAATAAACAAGGTGTTTACATTAGGCACTAAGCTGAATTGGACACCGGAAATTGCAACACAAGAAGCCGTAATGCTAAATCCGGATCGTATGCTTGAAAAAATACCACACTATGCCGCAATGCTAAAAAGCATACATGGCAATTTCTGGAAAGAGCTGGTGCTGCACACGGCAGAGATGATGAAGAGACTTGCGTTTAAACCTATATCAGCGGAAGAAATGAAATCAATTCATCAATCCATAAGGCTTGCTATTGCTGATGGTGATTCTATGGTAACGCAGGAAGAAACAATAACTGCATTCAGGAACTTACAAAACGGATCTATGTTGGTGATACCATCAGCGAAACATCCCCTTGATAGTGTTGATTTAAAAAGACTTACTTTTGAAATACAATCTTTTTTATAAAATGGCTGATATACAACGTTTGCATGAGATAATAACTGAGCTAAAGAATTATAATGCAACTTTAGTGGCTGTTTCCAAAACAAAACCTAATGAGGAACTATTACAGGTTTATAATGAAGGGCATAAAATATTCGGCGAAAATTATGTACAGGAGCTTTTTGAAAAACACAAACAATTGCCTGCAGATATAATGTGGCATTTTATCGGGCATTTGCAATCAAATAAG
>JANOBN010000123.1:0-3009 GCA_031411675.1 Bacteroidota bacterium
ATCAAAAATGAGAAATTCAGAACAATCAGTAACTTATCAAAAACAGCCCCTGACGAGGGTTTCGGGTCGTCAAATTGAACGAAAAATCAAATAAGCACTGGTTGCTATTCATATTAAAAGGAGTAGCACTCCAGGTCTCAATGCTATTCCTGTGACGAATAACCAGATAGTACCCGGAACCCCATAAAGCACCGGGAACCTGAAAATTCAGCCAGCCTGCAGTATCTGCAACTTCAATATCGCTAAGCACAAAAGGATATCCTATGGTGTCCTTCGCTAGTAAAAGAGTAAATGTATCCACTAAAAAAGGCTGCAGGCTATCAATAACAGGAACCATATTACGGTAGCTTTGATAAAATCCTTCAGAGAATAATCGTAACCGCAAGTTAATTTCACAATGTATTGTAGAATTAGCAAGAATATAATTATTTGAAACAACACAACCATTTGCATCGGTAACACTTAATGCATAGGAGCCGGCCGGAACACTATCCAGAAAGGTGCTAGCATTTGCAGCAAAAGCCAGTTTGTTTTTATATATATTATTCAGATTACTATTTGACCTCGAAGGATTCCATTGATAAATATAACCAGGTGTTCCACCATTTACAATTACAGTAACATTTCCATCAGAATTTTCAATGCAAGAAGGGCTTGTCCCGGTAAAACTTAACTGAATAGCAGATGGCTCAATTACATTGTATTGTGAATTAGATTTGCATCCTCCAGCATCAGTAACGGTTACTGAATACAACCCTGCTCCCACTGCTGATAAATCTTCAGTAGTTGTGCCATTGCTCCACATCCATTGATAAGGCGCACTTCCACCTGCAGCTGTGACATTTACACTTCCGTTAAGACTTCCGTTGCAAGTAATATGTGTAATTAATGCAGATGAAATTGCTACTGAGTTTACCGGTTTAAGTTTCACGTTTAATGAAGTAAGTACTCCATTGGTCAGCGCAACATTATTTACTGTTTTTGATATATATCCGGTTTTAGAAAATGTAACACTATATGTTCCCGGAACAGCAGTACCCGTTTTATATATTCCGGTTAATTTTCCCGGTTTAGAAATGTTAACACTATTTATTGTTACAGTAGCATTAGGTATTACTATTCCGGAACAGGTATCGGTAATTGTTCCTTCCAGATAACAACCTCTTACGTAAGTAGGGGTTAACACAAATAATCCATTATTGATATCACTGGCAACAATATTACCGGATGGAAGAAAAGGATATACGCCCCAGCATCCGTTAAATCCATTTCCTGATCCCTGAGAATACGTATCATAGGAACCTGTTACTATCATGTTATCCGGACGACTCACATCAACAATAGCAATTCCATCCTTATACCATGATACAATTGCATAATTATTTTTAATATGCGTATTGTGAACAATTGATCCGGAACCAGGTGTAAGTTGCACTCTGTCCAGCTCCGCAATATTTCCAGGATTTGTCACATCATATGCAGTCATGTAGGAACCGGATACTTCATCAGTAGTAAATAAAGTTCGTGCTCCTGATGTATTTAACCAGACATTATGTGTAAATGCGCCGGGCGTTGGTACTGTGCCGGTACCAATTAATGATGGGTTTGATTTGTTGGCAACATTTATAATGGAGAAAAAACCTCCATATATATGTGCACCCCAAAGAGTATCATTTCTTACAAAGCAATCGTGTACATATCGTTGGTTACCACTAAAGGCAAGTGCAGTATTTCCCATATATACCGGATTCCATGGATCGGTCAATGATACAATCAAACAGGCTCCTCCGTTTAAACCTCCTCCGTTTACACCATTAAGGTAAGCAAAACCATTATCAATATGCAAGGAGTGTAGTCTGGTAATCTGATTCAATATAGCACCACTACCCTTCCAGTATTTATAATCTGTTGATGTTATCGTTCCCGGTAGCTTTCCCAGATTAATGATCTGCAATCCAAGCGTGCCTCCTTCTGTAGTCACATACGCATACTTTCCCCAAACTTTTACTTCCCTCCAGAATGAATTTGTACCGGGTATCAGTATTTTTTGAACGGGTGCGGTTGGATTAGTTACATCAACAATAGATAACCCGGTTTGACACCCTACCAAAGCATATTCCTTGCCTGTAGAATCAACATAACCGCCGATATTTGCAAGTTCATTAGAAACACCATAAGTTAACTGACCCCTTAACTGAACATTTAGTTGCGAATAGGCAGAATTACATAGGTGAAAAAGAATAAAAATCAGTAAAGAATTTCTTAGCATTTATAAATTGTTTTGAGATTACGAATGTAATAATTCTTCCCGACAATATAAAGATATTAATTTTGACCCCAAAAGAAACAGACTATGTGCAGAATGCTCAGTAAAATAAGTACCCTGCCAACAGGAATCATACAAGAAATGGAAAAATGCCCGAATTCCCTGCTCTGGCTCTCCGAGAATGGCATTAAATCACACGATCCGAATGTGAGAGGATTACATAATGACGGCTGTGGAATGGCTTATATTGATCAGGATGGAAAAATAAAAAATATAAGAAAAGGAAAATCTGATTTCTGGGATCAGGCTTATCACAATTTTGCTACACAGGCAAACTCCCGTTTATACATCGCACATAACCGTTTTGCAAGTAAAGGATTAAACACTTTTGAAAATGGTTCACACCCCTTTCTAATGAGTCGTTTTAACACAGATTATGCTTTTTGCCATAATGGTGTGGTAGATACATTTATGGAAGAAGCAAAACAGAGAAATACCAGTGACTCGGAAATTTTTATGGAGCATATAATTAACGGAATGAAAAATGCCGAAGAAAAAGAAGTTATTTCTTCTGTTGAAATAATTGCACAAAGCACAGAATATGCTTCTTTATGCGGTTTTCTTTTATGCGAAAACGAAGTATATATATGGCGATTATTTAATGAAAATAAAAAATATAAGAAAAGGAAAATCTGATTTCTGGGATCAGGCTTATCACAATTTTGCTACACAGGCAAACTCCC
>JANOBN010000124.1:0-1997 GCA_031411675.1 Bacteroidota bacterium
CGGTGCTGATGACTACTTAACAAAACCATTTGATACGGAAGTTTTAATTCATAAGATAGATGTAATACTTCGGCGTTCACTGGGATTAGGTGAATTGGAAGATACTACGTCGTTTCAGGTTGGCAAGTATCAGTTTGATTATAAAATGCGCACCATCACCATTGAAGAGAAAACGACAACGTTATCACCAAAGGAAGCAGAATTACTTCGTTTGTTATGTCTGCATATTAATGATTTGCTACCCCGTCAAAAAGCGCTGAAACTTATATGGGGCGATGACAATTATTTTAATGGACGAAGCATGGATGTATTTGTGACAAGACTGCGTAAATACCTGAAAGATGATCCTGCCATAGAAATAAATACGCTTCATGGAAAGGGAATTCGCTTAATGGTGAGTTAGATTTTAGGCTGATGCTTACTTAATATTTCCACAATGCGATGACACATCACACTTGGCTGTTCCGTTGATGTTTCGATTGTATAAGTAGCTTTTTCATAAAACTTTTCCCTGACCGGCAATTGGTTTAATATATATTCCATCAATTGCACATCAGTTAATCCCGCAATTAATGGCCTGTTTTTTTTCGCAGGAAGTAAACGGTGAAAAAGTGTCCCATGATGTGCCTTTAAAAAAATCACAAGTCCATTATTGATCATCCATTCCATATTGCCATCAATGCATGGACATCCTCCTCCAACGGAAACAATTGTTTTGTTTTGGTCTTTCAACTCATGCAAGTTTTCTGTTTCCAATTGCCGGAATGCATCCTGCCCTGATAAATTAAATATTTCTGTAATTGTTTTGCCTGTTTTTTCCTCAATAGTCATATCAAGATCAACAAATGAAAAACCCGTTTTACTGGCAACCAACTTGCCTGTGGTCGATTTTCCTGAACCCGTAAAGCCAATAAGAAAAACAAGCATAAGCAGTAGTGATATTAAAATTATTTTTTGTAAAACTTCATTTTATAATCGGCATCCACAATTCCTTTTGATATATCAGTAAGTCGTCCTTTAAGCAGCCGTTTTTTTAGCGGAGTAAGATGATCGGTAAATAAAACACCTTCTGTATGATCATATTCATGCTGTATTATACGTGCCCGCATACCAAGGAATTCTTCTTCGTAAGTTTTAAAATTTTCATCCATATAACGGAGAAACAAAGAAGATTTGCGATGTATATCTTCTCTTATACCCGGAATACTTAAACAGCCTTCATTGAATTTCCAGGGATCACCGGATTCATTAATAACATCAGCATTAATAAATACTTTTTTAAATCCTTTAGCATCTTCATCATCCTCCTTAAATGGATTTGCATCAATAACAAACAGCCGGATAGATAATCCTACCTGTGGCGCTGCCAATCCAACGCCCTGAGAATGATACATAGTTGCAAACATGTTTTCAATAATACTCTCCAGTTTAGGATACGTTTTATCAATAGCTACTGCCTTTTTACGAAGTACAGGGTCGCCATAAGCTACAATCGGGTAAATCATTGTTGTTTTTTTTCCATCCACCATTGCAATATAATAGTGGCACTTATTTTATCTATTACACTTTTATCTTTTCTTGTTTTTCGGCTTTGACCGCTCTCCAGTAAACTTCTTGTAGCCATCAGCGATGTAAACCTTTCATCCACCTTATGTATTACCGCACCCGGAATTTTTGCTTCCAGAGCAGTAATAAACTTTTCAATTAATGGAACTATTGCTGCATCCGTATTATTCAAATGACGCGGGATGCCAATCACAAAAGCTTCTACATTTTCCTGCAATGCATAATTCGCAATAAAACTCAAGGCTTCTGTGGTGTTTACTGTTGTAAGGGCTGTAGCAATTATTTGTTGGGGGTCTGTTACGGCAAGTCCTGTCCGTTTGGTTCCGTAATCAATTGCCATAATCCTCGCCACTGTGCAAAAATAGTTAGTTTTGCTAATGAAGAGAAAGGCGGTTATAAACGCCTGTTTACTGATATTGATCTTATGAAAG
>JANOBN010000125.1:0-1561 GCA_031411675.1 Bacteroidota bacterium
ACAAGCAATGGGATCAGGAAATTAATTCCCTGCACAATACTTAATGAAATAAAATTTGAAAATAATTTCCTGTTGTAGTTCATGCCCATAACAAAATAATATACTGAAGCGAAAAGCAGTAACTTTCTGTTATAAATGTAAGTATAACAACAGAAAGAAAATATATTCTTTTAAGCAACCCCCAGCACCCGAACTACGTTTAGGGAGTTTTAGTTAATATTGTATATTGTAAAAACATATACCAGTCATCTATGTCAGAAAATCAACCAGGCCAGGGAAATAAAAGTGAGGACCTTGACCTTATAAACCTTTTTGAAAGGGTATTCTCTTTCTTCATGAAATATGGCAGGCTGCTGGCAATATTTTCGCTTATCGGAATTCTTACAGGATCTGTATTATACAAGATCTCTTCAAAACAATATGCTTCCACACTACTGTTACATTCCTTTACACTTTCAAATACCGAGCAGATCAATATCATTGAGAACTGGAATGATCTTTTAAAGAACGAAGAATATACTGTACTCGCAGAACGTTTAAATTGCGATCCAAGCCTGCTGAAAAAAGTAAGCAGGGTGAAAGCGTCGGAAATACAAAAATTATACATCCCTAATAATCCAAATGGATTTATGGTAGAAGTATTGGTAAGGGATAATGCAGTACTCGATAGCCTCGGCAAAGGAATAATATTCGGTCTGGAGAACAGCGATTATATGAAAGCCCGGCTTTCCAGCAGGCGGTCAACCCTTACACAGCTTATTGATAAAGTAAGAACTGAAATAACTAAACTGGATTCAACAAAGAAAAATATCGAGCACAATATCAACAGCAATAACCAGCATTCTTCTTCATTTATTATTGATATCTCAACCATCAATAGCCAGATGATCGGCTTAAATGAAAAATTATTATCCTTCCAGGATGAATTAAAATTTACGAGTGCAGTGCAGGTTCTGCATAAATTCGAAAAGTTTGAAAAACCGGTATCTCCCAAATTATTCAAATCATTGCTGCTTGGTTTTATTGCCGGTTTTGCCATTGGGTATATATTGTCCCTGTATATATACTTTCGGAAACGAATGAAAACAAAATGAATACTTCAAAATACCTGAATGCGCTGTTATACTTATGGTACATCATTTTTTTTGTGAGTATGATCTGTTGTTTCAGGGCAATAAGCAGTATTACACTTGCTTTGATATTGGTAACAGGATTGCTGAAAAACAAAATTGATACCGGTTCATGGTTCAACATAAACTTGATAAACAGTTTTTTAATTGCTTGCTGTTTATTTTATTTATTGCAGGCAATGGGCCTGTTGTTTACCGTACCACTCCATAGTGGCGCAAAACATTTACAACTAAAATCCGCAATTGTTTTTATTCCGTTTGCAATTTGCTGCAGCAATTACCTCAATGGGCTGGTCCGCCAAAAACTGATGAGTTGGTATATTTGGATCCTTGCCGCGGTTTTCTTTTATTGCCTGTCGATCGCTTTGCATAAATATTTTTTCCTGCATGCACAAAATGTTGTCTTCTTTTATCATCAATTAGTAAGTCCG
>JANOBN010000126.1:0-11559 GCA_031411675.1 Bacteroidota bacterium
CCTGCAGAGGTTCGTATGGGTAAAGGTAAAGGAGCACCGGAGTATTGGGTGGCAACAGTAAAACCGGGTACCGTAATATTTGAAGCAGAAGGAGTATCAGTAGAAACTGCTAAAGAAGCATTACGTCTTGCTGCACAGAAGTTACCGGTAACTACCAAGTTTGTAATAAGACCTGATTACGCAGCTTAATAAAATATAGAAAAGCGTCATGAAACAAGATATCGTAAAAGACCTCACCACTGATGAAGTTCGTGAGAAAATAAAAGAGGAGCGTGCTACTTATCATAAAATGAAATTGGCACATGCAGTCTCTCCTATGGATAACCCAATGAAGATTCGTACTTCCCGTAAGGTGATTGCGCGTCTGGAAACAGAATTGAAAAAAAGAATTACACAAAATCAATCAGCTCAGTAGTCATGGAATTAGAAAGAGCGCTTCGTAAAGAACGTACAGGCATTGTTACCAGTACGAAAATGGATAAATCAATAGTGGTTAGCGTTGAGCGCCGTGAGAAGCATCCTATGTATGGTAAGTTCATTAAAAAGACCAAGAGATTCATGGCTCATGATGAGAAGAATGAATGTGGTGTGGGCGATACTGTAAAGATCATGGAAACCCGTCCTATGAGCAAGCTGAAACGCTGGCGCATGGTGGAGATCCTTCAAAAAGCTAAATAATTAATTAATAAAAGGTTCAATAAATATATATACAGGGATCGGTTCATTATAAAAAGTGAAAAGAAAACTGTAAATCTGAAACTAAAATGATACAGCAAGAGTCAAGATTGGTTGTAGCCGATAACAGCGGTGCGAAAGAAGTGCTCTGTATCCGCGTTCTTGGCGGAACCGGAAAACGTTACGCATCACTGGGTGATAAAATCGTAGTTACTGTTAAGAATGCACTTCCGTCAGGTAACGTAAAAAAAGGAACAGTTTCCAAAGCTGTTGTAGTGCGTGTAAGCAAAGAAGTGCGCCGTAATGATGGATCTTATATCCGTTTCGATGATAATGCTGTTGTGCTACTCAATAATCAGGATGAATTACGTGGCACACGTATTTTCGGACCTGTTGCACGTGAGTTGCGTGAAAAGCAATTTATGAAAATAGTTTCATTAGCACCAGAGGTATTATAAAATGGAAAGAAAAAATAACAAGCAGCCGAAACTCAATATCCGAAAAGGAGATATTGTTAAGGTGATCAGCGGTGATTCCAAAGGTCAGCAAGGCAAAGTGCTGGAAGTAATTCCGGCAGAACGCAGAGTATTAGTGGAAAAGGTGAATATGGTATCTAAAGCTACTCGCCCTAATGCACAAAATACTCAAGGAGGAATCATACGTAAAGAAGCACCAATTCATATCGCAAAGGTGATGCTGGTAGATCCGAAAGGAGGAAAGCCAACACGCGTAGGTCGTAAGATTGTTGACGGTAAATTAGTTCGTTTTGCAAAAAAATCAGGGGAGGTAATTAAGTAATGAGCTTCGTACCAAGATTAAGAGATAAATACAAAAATGAAATAGCGCAGTCGCTTATGAAGCGCTTCAGCTATAAGAGCATCATGCAGGTGCCTAAATTGGAGAAGATTTGTATCAACCAGGGTGTGGGGGATGCAACGTCTGACAAGAAACTTATTGAATTCGCAATAACGGAAATGACTAACGTAACCGGTCAGAAAGCGGTATCTACGAAATCGAGAAAGGACATCTCTAACTTTAAGCTTCGTGCAGGAGTTCCAATCGGTGTAAGAGTCACACTTCGAGGCGACAGGATGTATGAATTCCTGGACAGATTGATTTCTGTTTCTCTTCCCCGAATCCGTGACTTCCGTGGAGTAAACGATAAAGGTTTTGATGGACGTGGAAACTACACTTTAGGAGTTACCGAGCAAATCATCTTCCCGGAGATCGATATCGATAAGGTAAACAAAATCATGGGTATGGACATCACTTTTGTGACTTCAACACAAAAAGACAATGAAGCGATGGAACTGCTTAAGGAATTTGGAATGCCATTTAAGAATCAAGTAAAGCAATAATTTATAGCATGTCAAAAGAAAGCATCAAAGCACGCGAATTAAAAAGAATTCGCACAGTTGAAAAATATGCAGAGAGACGTAAAGCTTTAAAGGAAGCCGGCGACTATGAAGGTCTTCAGAAACTTCCCCGCAATGCTTCTCCAAGCCGGGTACGCAACCGTTGCAAACTTACAGGCCGCCCGCGTGGTTACATGCGCCAGTTTGGAATAAGCAGAGTGTTGTTTCGTAAAATGGCACTTGAAGGCAAAATAGCAGGAATTACAAAAGCTTCCTGGTAAAATACAATTAACAATTAACAATTAAACGGATAACGATTACCAATTAATTAATGAATTCTAATGACTGATCCGATAGCAGATTATTTAACCCGAGTAAGGAATGCAGTAAAGGCTAATCACCGCGTGGTGGAAGTACCGGCATCCAATTTCAAAAAAGAGATTACCAAGATACTCTATGATAAGGGTTATATCTCCAATTATAAATTTGAAAACAGCGATAACAGACAAGGCAATATTAAAATTGCATTGAAGTATAACCCTGTTTCGAAGCAACCGGCAATTACTGCTATTCGCAGGGTATCACGTCCCGGTTTAAGAAAGTATGTGCATGCTGAAAAGCTTCCCCGTGTAATAAACGGACTTGGCATAGCCATCATTTCCACATCCAGAGGATTGATGACCGATAAAGAAGCACGCAACCTAAAAGTAGGTGGTGAAGTTATTTGTTATGTATATTAATAGTTAAAGAAGAAACAAGATGTCACGTATAGGTAAATTACCAATTCAGATACCGAATGGTGTTCAAATATCAGTTGATGGTGCAATTGTGTCTGTTAAAGGTCCGAAAGGAGCATTAACACAAAAGCTAACCGACGATATTTCAGTAAAGATTGATGGAGCTGTATTGACCGTAGAACGTCCGACAGAACAAAAACGTCATAAAGCGTTACATGGTTTATACCGTGCTCTTATTCAGAATATGATTACCGGTGTTTCTACCGGTTTCAAATCAGAACAAGAGCTGGTAGGTGTTGGTTACCGTGCTACCAATCAGGGACAGATGCTTGACCTTGTACTGGGTTATTCTCACCACGTGGTTTTCGAACTTCCGAGTGAGATTAAAGTTGCTACTCGTCAGGATAAAGGTCAGAATCCAATCATAACTTTGGAGAGCCACGATAAGCAATTAATTGGTCAAGTTACCGCCAAAATACGCTCATTACGTACTCCAGAGCCTTACAAAGGAAAAGGTATTAAATACGTTGGCGAAACATTAAGACGTAAAGCCGGTAAATCAGCAGCTAAAAAATAATTAAGATTTTAAAATAGTCATGCAAACTCATAAAGAATTACGCAGAGGTAAGATCCGCAATCGTATCCGCAAAGTAGTGAAAGGTACGGCAGAGCGTCCAAGATTGTCAGTTTATCGAAGCAATAAAGAAATTTATGCTCAATTGATTGATGATATAAATGGTGTTACTCTGGCAGCAGGTTCATCAAGAACCAATGCAGATCCCAAAATGAAAAAACTAGATCAGGCTGTCGCTGTAGGAAAAACGATTGCTGAGAAGGCGATCAGCGCAGGTGTAACTATGGTAGTATTTGATCGTGGTGGTTACTTGTACCATGGTCGTGTAAAAGCACTGGCTGATGGTGCCCGTGAAGCAGGACTTAAATTCTAATCATATATATCAATATATATAGCAGATTAATAAAAATGGATAATAAAAGCAAAAGAGTTAAATCAACCGAAACCGAACTTCATGATAAGCTGGTTGCAGTTAATCGTGTAACCAAGGTTACCAAAGGAGGTCGTGCATTCGGCTTTTCAGCAATAACAGTGGTGGGTGATGAGAAAGGTGTTGTCGGACATGGATTAGGAAAAGCAAAAGAGGTTTCTGATGCTGTAACTAAAAGCATCGATGATGCTAAAAAGAATCTTGTTAAAGTTCCTGTATATAAAGGAACTGTACCTCATGAGCAGGAAGGAAAATTCGGGGGTGCCCGAGTATTTCTGAAGCCCGCAGCACCGGGAACAGGAGTAATTGCAGGTGGTGCAATGCGTGCTGTTTTGGAAAGTGTTGGTGTTAAAGATGTACTTGCGAAATCAAAAGGTTCTTCAAACCCTCATAACGTAGTTAAAGCAACTATTGATGCTTTACTTAAAATGCGTGATCCGAAAAGTGTTGCTGAGCAACGCGGTATTGAGTTGTCAAAAGTGTTTAACGGATAATTAATTGAAGCAATGGGAAAACTAAAGATAACACAAGTGAAAAGTGGCATCGATCGCCCGGAAGTACAGAAACGTACTTTAAAAGCACTTGGACTAAAGATGCATAAAAGCGTTGAAGTGGATGCAAATCCTCAGGTAAAAGGAATGATAAACAAGGTTAAACATCTTGTAACAATCACAAATATATAACAAGCCGGAAAACATGGAACTACATAATTTAAAACCAGCAAGTGGCGCAGTTAAGAAGAATAAGCGCATCGGTCGCGGAGCAGGCTCAGGACATGGCGGCACAGCAACACGCGGACACAAAGGAGCACAATCAAGAAGCGGTTATAGCAGAAAGATTGGCTTTGAAGGTGGACAAATGCCATTGCAACGTCGTTTACCAAAGTTTGGCTTTAAGAATATCAACCGAGTAGAATTTACAGGAATTAATCTTGATGTATTACAGCAACTTGTTGATAAGAATATAACGGAATTCAATCACGACGTATTTGTAACTAACGGATTGGCTTCTAAAAGAGACAGAATTAAAATACTAGGACGAGGGGAACTGAAGTCAAAGGTGTCAGTAACAGCAAATGCTTTCTCTGCATCTGCAAAGGACGCAATAGAAAAGGCAGGTGGAACAGCAACAATTGCTTAACAAAATATGAAGAACTTTATACAAACCTTACGTAACATCTTTACTATTGACGAACTGCGAACCCGTATTCTCAATACATTGTTGTTTCTGTTAATTTACCGTCTTGCAGCACATATCGTGCTTCCCGGTGTTGATCCTTCAAAACTTGCAGGATTACAAAGTCAGACTTCAGGAGGTATTCTCGGATTGCTTGACATGTTTGCGGGTGGAGCTTTTTCTCAGGCATCAGTAGTTGCTTTGGGGATTATGCCTTATATTTCTGCATCTATCGTTGTTCAGCTTCTTGGAATTGCTGTACCATATTTCCAGAAACTTCAAAAGGAAGGTGAAAGCGGAAGAAAGAAAATTAATCAGTATACCAGACTTCTTACTGTATTCGTAGTTGCATTCCAGGCACCGGGTTATCTTATTAATTTAAGATCTCAGGCACCGGGTGCTTTGCTTACTTATCAGGAATCACCTATGTTCTTTATGATTAGTTCAACACTTATCATTATTGCAGGAACATTGTTTATCATGTGGCTTGGAGAAAGAATAACTGAAAAGGGACTTGGTAACGGTATATCACTTATTATCATGACCGGTATTATCGCACGATTACCATTTGCCCTTTATAAGGAACTCGAATCTCGTCTTAATGAAGGTGGTGGTTTAGTTGTATTCCTTTTTGAAATTGTTGCATTGTTTGCGATAGTAGTTTTCGTTATTTTATTGGTTCAGGGAACCCGAAAAATTCCGGTACAGTTCGCAAAGAAGATTGTTGGCAATCGTCAGTACGGCGGAGTACGTCAATATATTCCATTAAAAGTAAATGCAGCAGGTGTTATGCCAATCGTATTTGCTCAGGCAATTATGTTTATACCTGCAACTATTGCACAATTCTTCCCGGAGTCAGCTTCATGGCAAGGTTTTGCAGCAGCATTAACTGATTTTCATTCTATATGGTATAACCTGACATTTGCCTTGTTGATAATTGTATTTACTTATTTCTATACTGCTATTGCTGTTAATCCAAGTCAAATGGCAGATGACATGAAAAAGAATGGAGGATTTATTCCGGGGATTAAGCCGGGAAGAAAAACATCAGAGTTTATTGATGAGGTGATGTCAAGAATAACGTTCCCCGGATCTTTATTTCTTGCAGCGATTGCATTTCTACCATCATTAGGTAAGATTGCTCATATGAATACGCAATTTGCACAATTCTACGGAGGAACATCATTGCTGATTCTTGTAGGTGTTGTGTTAGATACATTACAGCAGATTGAAAGCCATCTTTTGATGCGTCATTACGATGGATTGATGAAATCAGGTCGTATTAAGGGGCGGACTTCATCAGTTGGTGCAGCTGTATAATATTGTTTTTATATATTTAATTAGGTTGATGAATGGCGGCAGGGTCGATAGTATATAAAGATAGTACAGAGATTGAATTGATTAGAAAGAGTTCTTTACTTGTAGGAAAAACACTGGCTGAAGTTGCACTTCACATTAAGCCCGGAATCACCACAGCAAAGCTGGATGAAATAGCGGAAGCATTTCTTCGTGATCACGGTGCACTGCCTTCGTTTAAAGGTTATCACGGATATAAAGCAACACTTTGCATTTCAATAAATGAGGAAGTAGTGCATGGAGTTCCCGGGAGCAGAGTGATAAAAGAAGGTGATTTAGTATCTGTTGATTGCGGTGCATATATGAACGGCTATCATGGCGATTCAGCTTATACGTTTCCGGTTCATGTCAGCGATACAGCATTATTACAGTTACTTAGCCGTACGCTGCATTCCTTGGAATTGGGAATCGAAAAAGCCATTTCCGGAAACCGGATAGGTGACGTCAGCGCAGCAATTCAGGAGTATGCAGAACGGCATGGTTACGGTGTAGTTCGGGAGTTGGTCGGACATGGGATAGGAAAAACATTGCATGAAAAGCCGGAAGTTCCCAACTATGGAAAAAAAGGTGCCGGCGTATTGATAAAGCAGGGAATGACACTAGCAATAGAGCCAATGATCAATATGGGAACTAAAAATGTGAAGCAATTAGGGGACGGGTGGACAGTAATAACACAGGATAAAAAGCCCTCTGCACATTTTGAACATACCATTGCAGTGACGGAGACGGTACCGGATGTATTGTCTTCATTCATTGAAATAGAAAAGTCAATCAGTAAGAATACCAATATAACAGAATTAGTAACAATAGTTGAATAATGGCGAAACAAACAGCCATCGAGCAGGATGGAATCATCACAGAGGCATTGTCAAATGCAACCTTTCGTGCTGAACTGGAAAACGGGCATGAGATCATTGCTCACATTTCAGGAAAGATGCGGATGAATTACATTAAGATACTGCCGGGTGATAAAGTGAAAGTAGAAATGTCGCCATATGATTTGAGTAAAGGAAGAATAACATATCGTTATAAATAAACCAGCCCGGGGTTAAATCCGGAATAAAGAAACAGTAAGATGAAAGTAAAGCCATCATTAAAGAAACGAAGTGTTGATTGTAAAATCGTAAGACGCAAAGGCGTTTTGTTCGTTATCAACAAAAAGAACCCACGCTTTAAGCAGCGTCAGGGCTAAAATAAAGTGACTGAAGTGTCTGTTAAAAAAGATAGTTCGGTAAAATAAATATTCACAATAGAATTCAAAATAATAAAAAATGGCTCGTATAGCAGGTATTGATTTACCAAAGCACAAAAGAGGTGAAATCGGTCTTACCTACATTTTTGGTATCGGTCGCACAACAGCTCAAAGGATTTTATCTGATGCTGGTATTGACTGGAACAAGAAAGTGGAACAGTGGGATGATAATGAATTGAATAAAATTCGTACTATCATCAACGACCAGGTAAAGGTTGAAGGAGCGCTTCGTTCTGAAGTGCAGTTAAGTATCAAACGTCTGATGGACATTGGTTCTTACCGTGGTATTCGCCATCGTGTAGGGTTACCGGTTCGCGGACAAAGAACAAAGAATAATTGCCGTACACGTAAAGGAAAACGTAAGACAGTTGCTAATAAAAAGAAAGTTACCAAGTAATAAATAGTTTACGTGTTGTCGGATAAAATCATAACCGATCATCAATAACTATTTATAATTCACATAGAAATTGGTTACCGGGTACAGGCAAACGTTAGCAGTTTTAAAATCAATTAACGTGTAACTTATAACCGATAACAGATATCAAATAACGATTTACAATAATGGCTAAGCAAACAAAAGCAGTAAAGAAGAAAATAGTAAAAGTGGAAGCTTCAGGAGAAGCCCATATTAGTGCTACTTTCAATAACATCATCATCAGCCTTACCAATTTATCTGGTCAGGTAATTTCCTGGGCTTCTGCAGGTAAGATGGGCTTTAAGGGTTCTAAGAAAAATACTCCGTATGCTGCACAGATGGCAGCTGCAGAATGCAGTAAAACAGCATTTGATGCAGGTCTTCGTAAAGTAAAAGTATTTGTAAGAGGACCGGGATCAGGACGTGAATCTGCAATCCGCACAATTCATGGATCAGGTATTGAAGTATCAGAAATTGTTGATATCACACCAATACCACACAATGGTTGCCGTCCTCCAAAAAGAAGAAGAATCTAATAATAAGTAATAAACAGTAAAAGAATAACCATAAGATAAATGGCAAGATATATAGGACCGAAGACCCGTATTGCACGTAAATTTCGTGAACCAATTTACGGACCGGATAAAAATTATGAAAAACGTAATTATCCTCCGGGACAGCATGGTTTGAACAAAAAGCGTTCAAAGTTGTCGGAATATGCAACACAGCTTAAAGAAAAGCAAAAGGTGAAATACACTTATGGAATTCTGGAGCGTCAGTTTGCGAAAATTTTCGATCGTGCATCCCGTATGGAAGGCATTACCGGAGAGAATCTTCTTAAGCTGATTGAATCACGTCTTGATAATGTTGTATTTCGTTTAGGTATTGCTCCTACTCGTTCTGCTGCCCGTCAGTTGGTTTCTCATTGTCATATTACAGTTAATGGTGATGTAGTGAATATTTCTTCTTACACATTAAAACCGGGGGATGTAGTTGCTGTGCGTGAACGTTCAAAGTCTTTGCCTGTTATTGCTGACTCACTTGCTGCCCGCATGGCAAAACATGGTTGGCTGGAGTGGGATGCTACGCAAATGTCAGGTAAAGTATTAAATGCTCCTGCACGTGAGGAAATCACAGAGAACATCAAAGAACAGCTGATTGTCGAGTTGTACTCTAAATAAAAATAGCCGGTAATTATTTTGCCGGATTCAAATAGGTTGATACTAAACAAAAAACCAAATATAAAATGCCAATATTAGCTTTCCAACGTCCTGATAAAGTGATAATGAACCATGCTACGGAAACGTTCGGTCAATTTGAATTCCGACCGCTTGAACCTGGTTATGGAATTACAGTTGGTAATGCAATACGCAGGATCCTGCTTAATTCACTGGAAGGATATGCAATTACTTCAATTAAAGTTTCAGGTGTTGATCATGAGTTTTCTACCATCAAAGGTGTTGTAGAAGATGTAACAGAAATTATTCTTAATCTGAAACAGGTTCGTTTCAAGCGTCAGATTGAAGGTACTGACACAGAGAAAGTACATGTTATGGTAAATGGTAAGGAAACCTTTACTGCCGGCGATATTGCAAAACATACTACAGCATTTCAGGTGTTAAATCCTGATTTCGTAATTTGCAATATGGATTCATCTGTTAAACTTCAGATTGATCTTACTATTGAAAAGGGCCGTGGTTATGTGCCTTCAGAAGATAATAAAACAAACAGTGCTCCAATAGGAACCATATTTGTTGATTCTATTTTTACTCCGATCCGCAACGTGAAATATCATATTGAGAATTTCCGAGTGGAGCAGAAAACAGATTATGAAAAACTGGTTCTTGAAATCACTTCTGATGGAAGTATTCATCCTAAAGAAGCTCTTAAAGAAGCTGCTGAGATATTAATACATCACTTCATGCTGTTCTCTGATGAGAAAATTACTTTGGAAAGTAAGCCAAAGCAGCCTACGGAAGAACTGGATGAAAACACTTTACATATGCGCCAGTTGTTAAAGACTAAGCTAGTAGATATGGACCTTTCTGTTCGTGCATTGAACTGCCTTAAAGCAGCAGATGTAGAAACACTGGGAGATTTAGTGAGTTATACCAAAGCTGATTTACTGAAGTTTCGCAACTTTGGTAAGAAATCATTAACCGAGTTGGAAGAACTAGTAAGAAGCAAGAATCTGAGCTTCGGTATGAACATCAGCAAGTATATGCTTGACAAAGAATAAGAATTATTTAGATCCGATATATTAAAAAATTTAGAAAATGCGTCACGGAAAGAAAGACAATCACCTGGGTAGAAAAGAAGGCCACCGCGCTTCGTTGTTAAGCAACATGGCTATTTCTCTCATTATGCATAAACGTATTATTACAACTGTTGCCAAAGCAAAAGCTTTACGTATGTATGTTGAACCTTTACTTACTAAAGGTAAAGCAGACAGTACTCACTCCCGCAGGGTAGTATTCAGCTATCTGCAGGATAAGGATGCGGTTACTGAATTGTTTCGTGAAATTTCAGCTAAGATTGCTGATCGTCCGGGAGGATATACCCGTATAATCCGAACAGGAAATCGTCTTGGTGATGCTGCAGAAATGTGTATGATGGAATTGGTAGATTATAATGAGCTGATGTTAAACGACAAAGCTCCTAAGAAGGCCGGTAAATCAACTCGAAGAAGAGCCGGTGCCAAAAAGAAGGCAACAACCCCTAAGGCAGATGAAGGCTCAGCGTCAGAAGCCAAGGATTCAGAATAAAAGACTAAATCTCTTAAAAGCCCTGCTCCCAAAGCAGGGCTTTTTTTAAGTCTTTTTGTACACATTTGGTCAATTATTGGTAAAGGAAAGAAAGAACGTTTTATTTTTGTAAATGTTAACTAGAAACTATAATCCATGAAGTATGTAGCAAAAAAACCGGCAGTGTTGCTTCTTGCAGACGGCACTGTTTTTTATGGAATGGCAGCAGGGTCCAGTGGTATTGCTACCGGTGAAATTTGTTTCAATACAGGTATGACAGGATATCAGGAGATATTTACCGATCCATCTTATGCCGGTCAGCTCATGGTAATGACAAGTGTTCATATAGGTAATTACGGAATTATTGAAGATGAAAATGAATCTTCTGGTATTAAAATTTCCGGATTGATTTGTCGTAATCTGAGCACCACTTATTCAAGAGTGGGTAATACCATTAGTATTCAGGAATTTCTTGAGAAGCAAAAAATAGTTGTAGTCAGAGATATCGATACGCGCTCCATTGTTCGGCATATCAGAAGCAAAGGAGCAATGAATGCATTAATTTCTACATCAGAATTAGATATTGAAGTTCTTAAGAAAGAATTAGCAAAAGTGCCTTCTATGGAAGGTCTGGAATTATCGTCTGTTGTTTCTACTGCTAAGCCATATTATTTTGGTGATGCTAAATCAAAATTTCGAATTGCAGTAATGGATGAAGGTGTTAAAACTAATACATTGCGTAATCTGTCTAACCGCAATTGTTATGTACAGGTTTTTCCTTACAATTCATCATTTGATATCAGATATCCATCAGGATTCCATGCTTGCATCACTTCAAAGGATGA